>CAYWMH010000187.1:0-5086 GCA_964459315.1 uncultured Verrucomicrobiota bacterium | reverse complement strand
TGATTGCATTGGCGGATCTTGGCTTGGCCAAGGGTCAATCAGTCGGTTACTCCGCCTTCCAGGAAGGGGCAAGCGATGGATGGGCCGTCGACTGGGTCGAGTCGGATAGCTTGACACTCGTCGGCGGTGCCCCGTCGGCGCCGGTGACCTCGGTGGATGATCCCAGTGACATGGCTGACTCGAGCGGCGACATCAAAAACATCTCAGCCCATGTCGAAGGCGATAACCTGCATCTCTCGATGAGCGTTTATGGCATCGCGGCGCCCTCTGTAGAAGATACTCCGGAGGGAATGAAGAACCGTTACTACTACCACTGGTTGTTCGATACGGACAACGACACGGCCACTGGCTTTAAGACTGATGCCTACGAAGGCAACCCCACCGGCTTGGCCAAGCCGCTTGGTGTAGATTTGGTCGTCCAGTTGGGCTGGCGCGACGGCAAACCCAATGGGGTTTATGCCTATGATCCTGGCATCGGGGATGACGCGCCGCTGGTTAAGGATTACTCCTTCGCCGCCGGAGGAGACTCGATCGAAGCCACGATCCCACTGGCCGACCTCGGCCTGACGCTTGGCCAAACAGTCGGCTACTCGGCCTTCCAGGAAGGGGCCAGCGATGGCTGGGCCGTGGATTGGGTCGAGTCCACTGTGCTGACACTAAGCCAGGACACGACAGTCGACATGACACTGGAAACGATGTTCTCCGGCAACGCATTCGGCTTTGAAATCCAGGTCAAGGATGACGACGACACGAAGGTCGATGCCGCGAGCGTCGCTGTGTCGGTGGACGGCACCGCCGCAGAGGCATCCGTCACCCAGGCGGACGGCATCACCGTGATCACCGGCCGGAACCCCTCCCTGCTGCCGCAGGAAACCGCCCACACCGTCAGCCTCACGCTGGACGCCGGCGGCGCGACACAGTCCAAGGACTTCGTGTTCAACGTGGACGCCTACACGGTGCTGCCGACCGACAGCCGTGTGGCGGCCATCAAGGAGGGCGAGAGCAAGCGCGGCCTTATGGTCGGCGTAACCCAGATCAGCTCCGCCTCCACGGAGCAGCAAAGCGTACACGAAAACATCGCCGAACTCGCCGAGAAACAGCTCGCCGGCAAAATACTGGATCCGGATTATGAGGACGAGGAGGTGCCTTATCTGAACGAGGCCCACGAGGACGCCGAGGAGGAGTTCGTCGTCGTCTATGAGGTGGCGGACCTGGTCAACTGGTTTGAACAGGCACCGGGCGAGTCAGGCCACTTCCGGGCCGGACTCGGCTACGAGGACAAGGTCTTTCCCTTGCTGCCCGGCTGGGGTGGTATGCACGATGGCGTGGCGATTGAGATCACTGCCTGGCTGGAACTCGAGGCCGGTTCCTACAAGATCGGGATGCACAGCGAGGGCGGCTGGAAAGTCAACGCCGGCTTCAAGCCGGACGGCCCCGTGATCGGCATTTACGACAACTCGAAAATGCTCCCAGGCGATGACAATGTTCTTGGCACGGACGATGATGTCCCGCTCGAGCAGGTGCCCACCTATTACGCGCGGGATCAGTACGTCAATTTTGTCGCGGAGGAGCCGGGACTGTACCCGGTTCGCTTCGTGTGGTTCCAGAACAGCCACCGCAAGGAGCCCGGCATGACGCTCGAATTGTACTCGGTCAAGGATCGTGCCAAGCACCTGCTCAACGACACCAGCGATCCCAAGGCCATCAAGGCCTGGTACGAGATCGTGACTCCCCCAGAAGTGATTACTTCTGTTTATGAGGCTCCCGAGGAAGGCTGGGCCTACTCGATGGATGTTGGAGACATTTCATCGTGGAATCATAACAATGGTTCAGACCAATGGGATGGTTCCCCCATTGGGGGTGAATTCGGGGATGGCAATCGTCCCGGTGGAGTGAGCCTTCTCGGTACTTATGTTCGTCTTCAGGACACCGGTGATCCACGAGATTATGGCTATTCGGACTCTGGCAGTAACCGCAAGATCTACCTGGGCCAGGACCTGTCAGGGAAGGGAGTTTCAAACACCATCCTAGATGACGGAGCAACCCTCCACTTCATCGCGAGGATTCCGACCAAAGGACCGCTAGATCCGTTGCATCCTGACGGTGGTGGTGGAGTTCAAGACTACCCGGCAGGAGGAGATGGTTACGAGAACCACGACGGGGGCAAAGGCAATATCGGGATCAAGCAGGGTGCTGGAGGAAACATCTCCTTCTCGCTGAATGAGGCCGGCAAGGTGATCATCACCGAGGATGGGACCGAATTGGAATTGTCGACCACCGAATGGCATGAGTTCTGGGTGACCATCCAGAAGAGTGACGGTGGCCATAAGGTGAGCGTGTACCTAGATGGCAGCACAGAGGCAAGTGTGTTCACGGTGACTGCGGGTGGTGGCAGTGACTTTGGTGGGAGTTATCTGGCCATGGGTGTTGGTTCGACTGGCAGAAGCGGCGCCCTGGACGTGGCTGCGTTCAACTTCAGCCCAGGTGTGATAGCGCCGGGAGGCGGCGCGGATACCACCCCGCCGACGCTCAGCATAGTGAACAACGGGGATGGAACCGTCACTGTTACGTTTGAAGGCACCTTGCAGGCAGCGGTCAATGTCAACGGCCCATGGAGCGACGTGGCCGACGATAGCAGCAGCCCGCTGACCCTGACCCCCGACCAAGCCAGGCAGTTCGGCCGCGCCGTGAGGAAATAAACAATTGGGTTAGTTGGAAAAAGGGGTTGGAGGCGGGCGCAATGCCCGCCTCTTTTTCCGATCCAGTCGACCAATCGAGAAGATGAGTAGCAATACCGGAAAATACCCGAGACATGGCGCCGGGTTCACCCTGATCGAACTGCTGGTGGTGATCGCCATCATCGCCATCCTGGCAGCACTGCTCCTCCCCGCCCTCTCCAAGGCCAAGGCCAAGGCGCGCGAGATCACCTGCATCAGCAACTTCAAGCAGTTGCAGTTGTGCTGGCAGATGTACACCGACGACAACGACAACGTCGTCCCCCCCAACCACAACGCCGGCAGCGGCAGTGCATGGATCAGCCTTAGGGGCTCGTGGATACTCGGCAATGCCAAGCGCGACATCACGGATTTAAACATCCGGAACGGGATCCTGTTCAAGTACAACGACTCCACCACCATCTACCGCTGTCCGGCAGACCGCGGCAAGGCCGTGTACCAGGGGCGTGACTATCCCCGGACACGCTCCTGCTCCATTGTTGACAAGATGGGCAAACGCGGCCAGAAGTTCTCCGACATACGCAACCCTGGGCCGTCCGGCTCGATTGTGTTCATGGACGAGGACGCCTACAGCATCAACGACGGCAACATCGGCCTGCGCTACTACCCGCAAACCAAGTGGGGTGACGGCCCGGCCAAGCGCCACGGCTGGCTGCCCCCCGAACCGGACCGGCAGCCGATGGGGGAGTTTGGCAACGGCGCAGTCATGAGTTTCGCCGACGGCCGCGCCGAGCGTTGGAGCTGGCAGTCCACCCACCCCTTCCTGCGAGGCAAGCCCCGCGACGACGCCATCCCCGATCTGCGCCGCATCCAGCGCCACCTGACCAACCAGCCCGCCCCCCTCCCATGAACTTGTCCCCGCTTGGTTTGTTCGCGTTGCTGGCTTCGTTGAGTGTCGCCCCCTTGGCCAAGGCCGCGCCCCTCTACTCCACCGCCGACATCTTTCCGCCCGGCAAAAAGCACACCCACTCCAGCAGCATCGTGCAATCCCCCAACGGCGACCTGCTGGCCTGCTGGTATCACGGCTCCGGCGAACGCACGGCGGATGACGTGCTCGTCCAGGGTGCCCGCCTGAGAAAAGGGTCCAAGCGCTGGGGCCCGGTGTTCACAATGGCCGACACCCCGGGCTTCCCCGACTGCAACCCGGTCCTGCACGTCGATGCCCTGGGCCGGCTACGGCTGTTCTGGGTCGCCGTGCTGGCGCATCGCTGGGAGTGCAGCCTCCTGAAAGTCCGGCGCGCGGAAATTTTCGATGAGCCGGGGCCGCCCGACTGGTCGTGGCAGGATGTCGTGCCGCTCAAGCCTGGGCCAGAATTCGCACAGACGATGGAACAACGCTTCGGCGAGATCCAACTCAACACGGAAATGTGGGCCGAATACGCCCGGCCGTACGAGGATCTGCTGCTGAAGGCCGCCCGCGACCCGTTCAAGCGGCAGACCGGGTGGATGCCCCGCACCCGCCCGCTGACGCTGCCAGGCGGGCGGATCCTGCTCCCGCTTTACTCGGACGGCTTCAACGCCTCGCTCGTGGCCATCTCCGACGACCACGGCGACACGTGGCGCGCCAGCCGACCGATCATCGGCCTTGGCCCCATCCAGCCCAGCTTGGCCAAGCGGCGCGACGGGACGATCGTTGCGTTTTGCAGGGACTCCGGCCCGCCTCCGGGCCGGGTAATGGCGAGCCTCTCCCGAGACAACGGCGAAACCTGGAGCGCGGCGCGAGACACTGACCTCCCCAACCCCGGCTCCAGCCTCGAAGTAACCGTCCTGCAAGACGGGCGCTGGCTCATCGTCTACAACGACTCCACCCGATCCCGCGACAACCTCACCGCCGCCCTTTCCGCAGACGAGGGCAGAACTTGGCCTATCAAGCACCGGCTTGAGCCACAGGGCGACGGAGCCACCTCCTTCGGCTACCCCGCCGTCCTCCAAGCGACCGACGGCACGGTGCACCTCACCTACACCTGCAACGGCCCGCGCGGCAACCGGATCCGCCACGGCATCCTGCAACCGGCACAGATCACAGCCAAGTAGCGCTCGGCCAAGCGGAGTTGTTGAAGCAAATTCCAGCCACTCTGCCCCGGACAGCCGCGTCGCTTCAGGCGATGATTTTCTGGAGCACCCGGCCGCCGATGTCGGTCAGTTTGCGGATGCGCCCGGCATGGCGATAGTTGACCGCCTCCTGGTCGAGCCCCATCCGGTCGAGGATCGTTGCGTGTACGTCGCGAACGTGGATGGGCTCGCCGATGCCGCGCAGGCTAAACTCGTCGGTTGCCCCGGCGGAGGTGCCTCCCTGAACGCCGCCGCCGGCCATCCACATGGTCAGTGCCCACGAGTTGTGCTCCCGGCCG
>CAYWMH010000186.1:0-5092 GCA_964459315.1 uncultured Verrucomicrobiota bacterium | reverse complement strand
GTGGCTGGTCGGTGCGCCCGATGAAAAATGGTAAAACCAACCGCTGGCACACCGGTTCGCTCTCCGGCACCTCGACCATCCTCGTGCTGCGACATGACGGCCTCTGCTGGGCGGTGCTGTTCAACACCAACCTGACGGCCGACGGGAAAAAGCCGTCCTCAAAAATCGACCCGCTCGTCCACAAGGCCGCCGACGCCGTCACCGCTTGGCCAAGCCACGACCTGTTCGGCGACTGACCGTTGCGCTTGGCCAAGCGGGAGAGCAACTTGTCATTGCTCGACCGGCCGGTAGGTGCGCTTGGCCGCGGCCAGCACCTCCTCGCGGGTGAACGGCACATTGCGCAATTTCTCCTCGGCAAACAGCGGCGCTTGGTCGGTGTGGTGCGGTGAGTCGGGGTTGCCGGGGCTGCTGCCGAATTGGTTGATCGCCCAGGCTCGCAGCTTGCCGTCCCTGTCCCACTCGACGAATTGAAAAAAGCAGTCGCCGGCCCGTCCGGCGAGGATGCCGTCTTCCCGCGGTCGCCCGTAAATGGCACGCAGCGTGTCGGGGCCGCCCCCGAGCGGTAGGTCTTTGTCGCCGCGAACGAGCCGGTTGACATCGCCCCACTCGGGATCGATCCGGCCAAAGTGTTTGCGTAAATCCGCCGCCGCCTGCCGGAGTTGCTCGAGCGTTTGTTCGTGTCCGCGGCTGCCCCGGCTTGAGTTCGACCTCGTCCGGTCGGTCAGCAGGACGAGCGCGGCGGAGCGGTTGTCTTTTGCCGTCCCGCCGTCCCAGCGGCGCAGCTGTTCGATCTCCTCCTCCAGTTCGCTGTTGCCCGACTGCGCCTCGATGAACGCGGCGATCCGCTGGCGCAGTTTTGAGTTTTCCGAGTATTGTTTGTCGTATTTGTAGCGGAAAAATTCGTCGTGCGTGATCGACTCATCGTCGCCGTACAGTTCGACCGCCCGGCGGGCGCGGTTGGTCATCCATTTTTCGATGCCGTAATTATCCGTGAAAGCCGACTCGTCCGGGTTGTCCTCACCGAGGCTCGTCTGGAACGGATCGCTATTGCAGTTTTGAATGAAGCCGGATTTTGGATTCTCAACGATCGGCAGTTCGTCGAACGGCCGGTACTTGGTCCACAGCGTATCGCGGATGTTGCCGGGGACGATGCCGCTCCAGTCGTGGCCGTCGGCGCGCTCCGGCAGCAGGGCGTTGTAGACGAAAAACAGGTTCCCGTCGCGGTCGCCGTAGCCGGTGTTGAACATCGGCAGCGCGTGCATGCGCAGCGCGTCCTTGAATTCATCCAGATTCCGCGCCCGGCCCATGCGGTACCACTGCTCGATTTGCCGGAACTCGTCCATGCCGGCGTAGCGGATCGCGTAGACCTTCCCGCCGACGCGCATCGCCGGGCCGTGAATCGAGCGCAGCACCTCGCGGTTAACCGTCCAGCGGAAGTCGCGCCAGAGACGGACCTCGAGCGGTGCCAGCCGCCGTTCCAGCTCGAGCCATTCGCCGTCGACGTTGTATTGGTTTTCATTTTCCGGGTGGAGTTCCAACTCGAACACATCGACGAGATCCGGCTGGTTTACCGTGTGACCCCAGGCGATCTGCTCGTTGTGCCCGAGAAAGATGACCGGCGAGCCGGGGAACAGGCCGCCGTAAATATTTTGCCCCTCCTCGCTGATGAGGTGCGCCTCGTACCACGTCGCCGGGCCGGTCCACGGCTGGTGGGAGTTGATGCAGACGCGCGTCGCTTGGTCGGCCGAGCGGTTTGGCCCGACGGCGATAAAGTTCGAGCCAAGCGGGAGTTGGCCTGGATTCCAAACGTTGGCCACGGACGGCGGCTTGTTGGCGTCGGCCGTCAACCGCGACAGCGTGTGATGCAGCCCGAACATCATCGGCAGCTTGTGGATGGCGCCGGCCACGAGATCCTCCGGCTTGGCCGGCCAAAGGTTGCGCTTCAGTTTCCCCGGGTGCCGGCTGGCGTACAGGTTCAAGCCGTCTGTGTAGGCTTGGCAAACGGCGCGAAACCGGGGTTCGAGCGTGGCGTATTTTTTGTCCAAGCCATCCCACAGCCGGATCAGGTGCACGTAGTAATCGTTCGGCGCCGCCTCCAGCCCCTTCACTGAGGCCAGCTTGCCGCGCACGGCGAGGAGCACGGTCTGGATCGTCTCGAAGTCATCCTCGGCATTGGCGTAGGCCAGTCCGTGGGCGGTGTCGGCGTCCGTCTTCCCGAGGATGTGTGGGATGCCCCACTCGTCGCGGATGATTTGCACGTCGTACTTAGCCGCTTGGCCAAGCGCGGCGGAAAAATCGGCCGCCGGTTTCATCGCAAATAGCCGGTCTGCCAAGCCAAACGTCCCGCCGCCGACGAGCAACGCCGTCAACATCGTGAGCGCTGGTTTTTTGTACAGCGCATCCAACAGCCACGCCGGGCTGACGAGCAAAAACTGGACGTCCTCCGTGAAAGCCGGTTTTTTCCCCTCGATGCCGTGACCGACGAACTGCCCGGCCCAGGCCAGCACAAACACCGTCAGCGATGTCGCAAACAGCGGCAACGGACTCGCCTCGATGCTCATGTTGAGCACGCTCGCCACCAGCGCGAAGTACAGCATCCCGAGCAGGCTGCCGATCGACAGGAACAAATAATAAACCGAAACCAAGCCGATGAAGATCGCCCCGGCGTTGAGTGTGACCGAAAGCTCGTCGCCGAGCGCAGTCGGAATCTTGATGCCCCAAAGCAGCCCGACCAGGCTCAACGCGATCAACGGCACGCAGGCGAAATGAATCCAACGGTTCGTCGAGTCTTGGTGAAACGATTCGTATCGGGCGATCAGTCGATCCAGTTTTTTCATTCTGATCTATTTGCCGATGGCTGTCTCAGTCAGTCTCCGATAGTGAACTGTAGCGTGACGTGGCTGGGGATAAACGCGTCATCGGGGCGCTGGACCCGGTCGACTTCGCACGGTCGCGCGACACTGTTTCCGGCCAGATCCTCCAGCCCGGTCCCGCCCACGCCCCGGTAGCTCGCGGCGGTCCATGGCTGTTCGGGAGTGAACGCCCATTGTCGCTCGGCGTCCCGGACATGAACCTGGCCCTTAAGTGAATGCTTCCCGGCGTCCTCGATCCAAAGCAGGCGCTGGAGGAGTGCGTGATCCAATGGCTCGGGAAAATCGAGCGTCAACGGGCTTGTTGAGCCAGCCTCCGGGGTGGTGATGTTCCAACGGGCCGGGGATGGCATCTCCACGTCCGGGGCGGTCACGCCAAATTGTTTTGTGAAGCCGTGCTTGAGGGGCGCGCCGTTCGCATCCGGCCAGGTGGCATCAATCTTGAGCGTGTATGAGTGGCCTTGGTGCAGCACCGGCCCGTCTTGTTCGCGGGGCAGCAGCCCGCTCTTGATGCGCCCGGGATCGAGCAGAATGGTGAGCCGTGTGCCGTCCGGGTTCCACAACTCCTCGTCCACCTCGAGAAACGGGAGTGCGATTTTTTCATTCTGCGCGTTGAGCAGGTGGATGTGACTGTAGGCGCGGCCCTGGCTCATCGGCGCGGAAAAATGCAGATAAAACTTGAGCAGATTCTCAGGGAGCGCGTTGGCGGTCGGGCAGACTTGGTTCACGATGGTTTCCCGCTTGGCCGGCAGCGCCTCGAGCCGAAGGGTCGCCACGATGGCACCGGCCTTGGCGGACTCAAAGACGGCATGATAATTGATCCCGGCCTGCAGCGGGAAAAGCGGCTCGAATGTCAGGAGGTTGTTCACGACCCAAAAAGAACCTTGAACCGGCGGCAGTTCCCTCCAGTCCACGCCCGGTGCGGTCTCGGCATGGACATGAAAGGTGCGCTCCCAGTCGGCTGGTTCCGATGCGTCCGGCTTGGCCAAGCCGTCGGACGACACCCGGGACAAGTCGACTTCGAACACCGCTTGGCCTGACTTGCCTGAGCTCTTGGCCAAGCGGATGAAGTTGTCCGGCCTGGTGGATTCGTTGGTGCAGCCAAGCTGCAACACCAGGGCGATGGGACAAAGCGCCACCGCGAACCAGTGCCGGGGAGATCTCACGGGAGCCGGACGGCCTCCAGGTTGAGGCCGTCGCCTTCCGTGCCACGAACGACCAGCGCGTGTTGGTCGTCCAGCTCGGCCAACTGGCGGACTTCGGTCCAGTCCGCGAGCGTCTCATACGGCACGCCTTTGGTTCCGCCCCCGGGGACTCTCTCGGTGATGCCCTTGTAGTTGCCGAGTTTCTCGGTGGTGATTTTCATCACACCGCGGCTGCTATTGGCCATCAGCAGATGATCCCGGCCGTTTTTCGTGTAAACGATCATGTCGAGCGGGCGGTTGCGGTTGCCCAGTTCCGCGATCGTTTCCCCCACGACTTGGGAGCCGGGCTTGAGTTCCACCATCGGGATTTTTACGAGGGGCGTGCAGGTGTAGGCGGCGAGAATATGGGGATCCCCGTCGATGTCATAGCTGACGAATGTGCGGACCGGGGAGGAGGTTTCATACCGGCCGTGCGCCCCGTGGAAAATTCTCACCCCCGTGCCGTTGTGTGACCCTTCAAACGGAAAGGGGAGGGTCCGCAGCGTCGAGGAAAACTCCTCGTTGGAGAGTCCCGCGACGATCACCCGGCCCTTGACGAAGGCGAGATCCGTGATCGATTCCATTCGCTGGTTTCGGCGTCGCCGGCCCTGGCCGGTTTCCTGGTCGGCGGGGGCGTTTGGCAGCTTGGCGACAACGTGTTGAACATCCTTCAGCGGCAGAACCCGCAGCTTGCCGCCGGGACGGACGGACACAACGGCCGCATTGGCGCCGGCACCCTGCCCTCGCACGACCGACAGGTAGGCCGTCTGCGAGGCGGTGTCGACGGCCAGGTCAACGATCCGGACCTGATCCGCCGACGCGCCCAGGACAGCGGCCAACTTGGTGTTCAATTGCTCGACCTTGAAGCCGCCGGCGGCCTTGTCGGTCGGTTTGGCCGCGGTCTTGATGGCGATGATGGAGGCCGCCTTCGGGTCGGAGACAAACAAGACCCCATCCGGGCCGGTGGCCAGCGGCCCGATGGATTGGAGCCGGACATCCCCCTTCTGATACGGGGCTGCGACGGTTGTTGAAGCGAAT
>CAYWMH010000185.1:0-5114 GCA_964459315.1 uncultured Verrucomicrobiota bacterium | reverse complement strand
AAACCTAAGTCTCTTCAGTTTTCTCCTTCACATTTTTCGGGTTACCATCCCAACTGACCCACCAGTTTTTGAACTGTTTCCACTGGGCATGAAGGTACTCGCGCTGGCTATAACTGAGTCGGTCGGTGGAATGCAGTTGATGAGTGAACTCGGCATGGCCCTCCAACACCATGAGTTCTTTGTAATACAAGACCAGATCCGGCCCTTCGTCGAACATGGATAGCACCGACAAGGCGTCATCAAGCACCCTGGCTAGGCGCCGTGCCTCGGCATCGCCGCCCGCCGCTTTTTCGCAAAGTTCAACCAGTCGCAGCACTTCGGTCGGCAGGGCATTGCCGACACCCGTGATCGCACCCGTGGCACCGCACCGGACGTAGCCGTGAAAAACCTGCGTGTCCACTCCGACCATTAGCGTCAAGCCGGAGTCGCGGTGGGTGATGTTTTCTGCGGCGTAGGTCAGCGAGTCGGCCCCGCCGAATTCCTTGAAGCCGATCAGATTCGGGAACTCGCGGTTCAGGTCAAAAAACAGGTCAGCCTTGGTCTCGAATCCGTAATAGGGACTGTTGTAAATGACCGCCGGCAAATCCACCGCCGCACTGAGAATATCGGCAAAGTGGGAACGCTGTGCCCCCGGCGAAATACCTCGGGACAGCACACGAGGAATCACCATCAACCCCGCCGCGCCGACCTCACGTGCATGTGCCGCGTGGCCGACCGCCTGCCTTGGACTCTGCGCCCCGGTGCCGACCACCACCGGTACACCGGCCTTGGCCAAGCGGCTCACGCCCTCCTGACGCTGCTCATCAGTCAGCAACGGCCAGTCGCCCATGGAGCCGCAGTACACCACACCGCGCATCCCGGTCTCAACCAAGCGCTTGGCAGTGGCCACCAGTGCATCAAAGTCAGGTGTGCCGTCCCCATCGCAGGGCGTCATCAGGGCGGGAATGCAGCCACGAAAAATGTTCGAACTCATCGGCGCGAAATCATCCGCACCCGGCACCCGTTTGGTCAACTCTGATGACGTTTACGCCAGCAGGTTGTGTACGACTTTTCCGTGGACGTCAGTCAGGCGGAAATCGCGGCCCTGGTGCCGGTGGGTGAACCGTTCGTGATCCATGCCGAGGCAGTGCAGGATGGTGGCGTTGAGGTCGTGGACGTGCACCTTGTCCTGCTCTGCAAAATAGCCAAAGTCATCGGTCGCACCATGGACGGTGCCCGGCCGGATGCCGCCGCCGGCCATCCAGACGGTGAAGCCGTGCGGATGATGGTCGCGGCCGTATCCGGAGCCGTCGCCCTGCGCCATCGGCGTCCTGCCGAACTCGCCGCCCCAGATCACCAGTGTCTCGTCGAGCAGGCCGCGTATTTTCAAGTCGGCGATCAGGGCCGCGATGGGCCGATCCACCGCGCGGCAACGCTCGGTGTGCTGCTTCGCAATCTCGCCGTGAGAATCCCAGCCCTTCTCGTACAACTGCACAAACCGCACGCCACTCTCGCTTAAGCGCCGAGCCAGCAGGCAATTGTTGGCGAAGGACACCCTACCCAACTCGGCCCCGTAGGCCTCACGCACCGTCTGTGGCTCACTCGCAATGTCCGCCAACTCAGGCACAGCGGTCTGCATGCGATACGCCAACTCGTACTGCTTGATGCGGGCGAGGATCGCCGGATCGTTCACCAACTCGTAGCGTCGACGGTTCAACACACCCAGCAGATCAACCTGGTCACGACGGGCCTCGTGACTGACACCATCCGGATTCTTCAGGTACAACACCGGATCGCCCTGAGTTCGGAGTGACACACCCTGATGTTCCTGCGGCAGAAATCCCGCACCCCAATAGCTATCGAGCAGCGGCTGTCTATTTGTTCCAGAAGCAAGCACAATGTAAGCCGGCAGGTCGCTGTTGTCAGTACCCAGCCCGTACGACGCCCACGCCCCTAACGAAGGCCAGCCGAACCGCACGTTGCCGGTGTTCATGAAAGTCACCGCTGGGTCGTGGTTGAACGTGTCGGAATGCAGCGACCGCACGACTGCCAGTTCATCGGCCACTCCAGCCACATGTGGGAAAAGTTCCGAGATCTCAGTCCCACTTTGTCCATGGGGCCGGAACTTCCATGGCGACCCCTTCACCTTCGGCTCCTTCGTTTTGATCATCGCGAACTCGTGGTTCTTGATGATGTCCGCCGGCATCGGTTGACCATCGAGCTTGGTAAGCAGCGGCTTGGGATCGAACGTGTCCACGTGCGACGGGCCACCCGACATGAAGAGGCTGATCACCCGCCTGGCTCGAGGCGCAAAGTGAGGCCGCATCGGCTGTGCCACCGCCTGTTCGCGCAGGAGGCAACCCAGCGCAAGGGTACCGAAACCTCCCGCCGCACGCCCAAGAAACGCCCGACGAGTCTGGTCGGCCAAAAACTCAGGTTGGATTGCGGACGGAATCATTCGCGGGTCAACCTTTCGTCGAGGTTCAGCAACACTGCTGCAAGGGCCGTCCACTCCTCCCGCTTCGCCAAGCGCTGTTGTTTTACGAACTCAAGACACTTTACCCGCTCCAGTGCATCCGGCGGTCGGGAGAAACAGATCCAAAATGCCTGCTCCACCTTGGCCAAGTCGCTCCCCCGCTTGGCCAGGCGTTTGGCCAAATCCTTCGCAGCGGCGTTCATGCCCGGCTCGTTCAGCCCGACCAACGCCTGCTGCGGCGTGTTCGTCACCGTGCGCTTGGCCACGCAGATCTGCCGTGTCGGTGCGTCGAAAGTGGACATCACCGGGTGCAGCATCATGCGTTTCCAGTAGGTATAAATCGACCGACGAAACCTTCCCTCACCGGTCGAGTTCACCCACTTGAAATTTGAGTTGCCCGGCAAATCCTGTCCGCGCTCCTCGTACAACCCGGCCGGCTGCATGGGAAACACGCTTGGCCCACCGATGCGCGCCGACAACTGCCCCGCCGCCGCCAGTGCACCATCCCGAATCTGCTCGGCCGGCAGGCGCACGCGCGGTAACCACGCAAGCAGCCGGTTCTGCGGATCGACCGCTTCAATATCCGGACGCCGCCGGGATGCCTGACGGTAGGTCGCGGAATTTACGATCAACCGGTGCATCGCCTTCACATCCCAGCCGCTCTCGACGAATCGCAACGCCAGCCAGTCAAGCAGCTCCGGGTGCGACGGCTGATCACCATATCGCCCAAAATCAGCCACCGTCCGCACCAAGCCTTCACCAAAGTGATGCCGCCAGATTCGGTTCACCGCCACCCTCGCCGTCAGCGGCTGATCAGCCGAAAACAACCATCGCGCAAAGTCGAGCCGATCCGGCGGAGCACTGTCCTCCTTTTTGAGCGGTGGCAAAATCTTCAGCATCCCGGCGACAACCTGTTCACCCTTGTTTTTGAAATCGCCGCGCACCAGCAGATGCGTCTCGCGAGGGCTGGGCAACTCGTCCATCACCGGCACCTCCATCGCGGGGGCAACCTTGGTCAACTGATCCGACAACCGACGATACTCCCTGAAAGCCGGGCTTGATAGATCAATCCCACCTGGATTCTCAATCGCCCGGTCGTACAACCGCACATCGGTCAGCCGACCATCGAAACGAAACACTCTAGCCTTGGATGAATTTTCAAAGCCTGCACCCACGGCGAGTCCCCGGGCGCTCTTGGCGATCGTTTTCGGAATCGGCCCCTCAATCCGCACCGCCATGTCCTCGATACCATCCACAAAAAACCGAACCGCTTTGCCGGCCTCGAACACCACAGCCACATGATGAGGTCGGCCGTCGTCGACACGCTGGCTACCGTAGGCGACCACGCCTTTAAACGTAGCTGCATCGGAGGAAAACCAAACGAACAGTTTTCCCGGCTCAGCCTTCTCATCGCCCTCGCCACCCACGCCAAAGACGTAGCTACGCTCCCCGGCCTTCCAGTCGTATTTGGACACGATGTCACCGATCGGCGCGAATGTCTCAATCTCCGCCGTGATTGTCAGGCTGCCGGTCAGGCTGAATTGATCTGCGTTCGCAACCTGGGTCGCTTCCGACCACTCGCCGACCAACCCCTGGTGCTCCCCTTGGCCAAACGGGAGATCTTCACGCAACTTGGCCAAGCGCTTGATCAAGCTTTCCCGTTCCAACCGGGCGGCCGCGGGAGCGTACTTCATCAACGGCCCGTGCACGCCAAAGCCGGCACCGAGATGCGGCACGTTGTTGAAGATGGCGAACATCTCATAATACTCCCGTTGGCTGATCGGGTCGTGCTTATGGTCGTGGCACTCCGCGCATTCCAACGTCAGGCCAAGCCAGGTCCGCCCGGTGGCCTCCAGCCGGTCGACGATGCCCTTTATGCGAAACTCCTCCTTGCGCGGGTTGTTGCCCTTAGCCTGCATCGCATGCCGATGAAACGCGCTGGCCACCCGCTGCTCTGGGGTCGCGCCCGGCACGAGATCACCCGCGAGTTGATCGATCGAAAACTGGTCAAACGGCAGGTTGTCATTAAACGCGGCGATCACCCAGTCACGGTACGGCCAGACATTGCGCGTGCGATCCGCCGCGTAGCCGGATGTATCGGCAAACCGCGCGAGATCAAACCAGTCCTGCGCCTGGCGTTCCCCAAAATGAGGCGAGGACAACAACCGCTCGACTAAACGCGAATAGGCTCCCGGCGAGTCGTCTTGTACAAAAGCAAGCGCCTGATTCGGAGACGGCGGCAGCCCGGTCAGGTCCAGCGACAACCGCCGGACTAGCGTCGAGCGGGAAGCCTCCGGGGACGCCTCAATCCCCTCCGACTCGAGCCGGGCTAGGACGAATCGGTCGATCCCGTTCCGCACCCACCTCAAATCCCGCACCTCCGGCGGCGGACTTTTCCGCGGCGGCACAAACGCCCAATGCTCCGCACCGACCAAAACAGGCCAAACCATTGGAACTAAAGAGAGCCAACCCCCAAAACATAAAGCACGGAACACCCTCGGAATTTGGATTTTCACAAAGGCCAACTCAAGTCCAAACCAGACCTGCGATAACCAATGGGGACAAGTTCATCCCAATTAGGTGGGTTGAGAGGCGGGTTGTAAAGCCAGCCAAACGGCCACCCGTTTGTCAATAGATTAAATTATATTTTATTTTATTT
>CAYWMH010000184.1:0-5172 GCA_964459315.1 uncultured Verrucomicrobiota bacterium | reverse complement strand
GGCGCTTGGCAACGTAGTCCATCGCCTTGTCCGGATCGTAGCCACCG
Organism: uncultured Verrucomicrobiota bacterium; assembly: GCA_964459315.1. Taxonomy (GTDB): domain Bacteria; phylum Verrucomicrobiota; class Verrucomicrobiia; order Limisphaerales; family UBA1096; genus UBA1096. The sequence continues at coordinate 5,125 of CAYWMH010000184.1, read as the reverse complement.
GCTGCCTCCTGGCGAAGGATTGCCGCCTTGCGCGCCGCAAACTCCGACTCGACCTGCTTTTGCGCCTCCCCGGCCCTGTCGGCTCCAATGTCGAGTTTATCCTTCGCAACCAGGCCCTTTGTCTTGGCCTGCGCTGCCCCCCCGGCCACCGGACGACTCGCGTCGGCGGGCTGAGTATGTGATGGATGGTTTATTCTGTCTATGGCTGACATGTTGATGATTAGTTCGTTCTGTTATCGTCTCGAAAACAACCTTTTAAAAAAGCCACCCTGCGCCCTCATCCTTGGGCCGTCCGTGTCGACGGCGGCGAAGGCGCCGCCGGGAGAGAGGCGGCTCATCGTGGCGACAACCGCCTCGGCCGTGTATCGCCCAAAACGGCGCGGGGAATTGAGCAGCCCGAGTTCTGCATCCAGTTCCGGGTCGGACAAGCCGTTCTTGATGGCGCTCCGCTTGGCTGAGTTGATCACTGACTTTTGCCCTGCGTTGAAAACGTCGTCGAGTTCCCAAACAACGTTGCCATTGTTGCTTTCCGGGCTCAGGTGCACAAGCCCCATTCTCCAACCGATGCTCAACGGGGGATAAGGCTGATACACCGTCAAGTGGCTGAACAAAACGCCCTGGCAATCGTATTCGCGTGTTATCTGGTCGATGAAATCAATCGGTAACTCGTCGATCATCCGCCAAGCGGGCCGCCCAGTCAATTGTCCCATCTTGGTCGCTGGAACATAGACCACCTCGAACAACCCCGACTTGGCGATCTCGGCCTGCATGAATTCCTGGAGCATCTGCCGCCCGGACTGGTGCTCGACGGTGTTCAACGCGGATGTCATCGGCAACAGGGCTACGCGACGCATGTCAGCCGGCATGACCCCGTCGGCGAGGTTGTAGTTGGCCGGCTTGTGGAACGGTCCAATGACGGCTCCCGGATTCTTGATCGAAGCCGTCTTGCAGCCACCCAAGCCCAAAGCCAGCGCCAGCATCATCGCCGCTTGGCCAAGCGATGGGCTGATGCCAGCGACTCCCCGTGTTTGCCTCAATACCATTTTCATTGCTGTGCGTCTTATCCTCCGAATCGTTTCATCAAAAACTGCATCTCCTGGTTGGTCTTGGATTGCGCCTGCTCCATCTGGACAAAGCTGCGGGTCAACTGTTCCTTGGTGAATTGCACCCGCTTCTCGAGTTCAACAATGTTCTTGTTGATGCGGTCTACCTCTTTGGTGTAATTGTCCCGGTGATCGACGAGCGCGCCTTCCGTCCCGTAGATATCCCCCAGCAACAGCGCGGTGTAATCCTCCATCACCTCGGCCATACCCTCCTCCGCCTGGTAATCCGCCGTGGCGCCGGCCACACCGGCCTGCGTCTCCTCCGTGGCGAAGAACTTCTCAAGATCCCCCATCTTCTCCCGGAGGATGGTGTCAAGGGTGTTCTCATCTGTCAGCGAGATCTGGTTGTCATACCCGTTGCCAGTGAACCCCAGGTCGCTCAACCGGTCTAAATTGCTGCCCGTTCCTGTGATGTTCCCCATCGTTTTCTGCCGCAGATCCGCCGCAATCTCGCTGACCAGCCGGTCATTGGAGAGCCTCCCGGCCGTCACTTTCCCGTCGGAATCAGTTGTCACCGAGGTGTGCATCCCGATCAGCGACTGCGTCTTGCTGATTTGGCTGACAAAATCCTTGACCGCCTCCTTGACCTTGGCGACATCGGCGGACACGGTCACCGACAGGGACGGGGGCGCTGCCCCGAGAATGTATTGATCTCCCGTCCCGGCCCCGGTGATGTCCACCGCGTTGCTCCCCGCCGTGGCGTCCGTCGAGGAGTTGTGGAGGGAGATTCGCGAGCCGGATAATGCGCGAACGTAATAGCCCGTCTTGGAGGACACCCCGCCCATCAGGGTTGCCGGCGTGTACAAACGCACGATGTCACCTGTGGCCAAGCCGAGGGAATCAGAGGTGGTGATAACATTGTTGGAGGTGTCGATACTGTCCACCCGGACACCCGAGCCGGTGACATCCCCCGTGACGGACAAGCCGGAAACACCGGAACTGTCCTCTGTGATTGTGTTGGAATGACTCGTCAGGATATCCCCGCCGTTCAGCGAGTAGAGAATGTCGTTACCCCGGCTCAGGAAGCCTTGGTCGCCTTCCTCCGTGTTCGTGACGGCGCTGTCCCAATACCCGGTCAGGGAGGTGCTCGAGGCCACGGCGGCGGCCGTCAGGGTGAGCTTGCCCCCGTTCGCAAAATGAAAAACCTGCCCTGATTGAAACGCCTCCGAGCGGCTTACGGTCGCCTCGCCATTGGTAAGGTCGTGGGACAAGGCCCCGGTGAGCGTCGTTGCTCCCGAGGCGGGATCCGCCGTCAACGTCAGGATGCCGCCGTTCGCAAACCGGATGCGATCCCCCGGCGGGAAATTCTCCGCGATGCGGCCCACCGTGATGCTCTGCACAAGATAGACCACCTCGTCATCGGCCAGCGCCCCGCCCGAAAGCGTCCCGGTGAGTGTCGTGTCGTTGACAGAGGCACCCGCCGACAGCGTGAAAAGGGTGCCATTACCGAACCGGATCACATCCCCGTTGCTCAATGCCGCGCCGAGTGAGTCCACCGTCAGCGAGGTTGCCCCGTTGGAATAACCGGACGAATAATTAATCTGCACCGACTTCGCCGTTGTCGAGGCACCCGCGGACAGGCTGGTCGGCGAGGATATGCTGAATGTGCCTGATTTATACCCAGTCTCGTCGTTGGTCAGAGTGGCGCCGCTAAGGGTGCCGTAGAGTGTCGTTGCCCCGGAACTGGCGTTGGCACTCAAGGTTAAGATCCCGCCATTCTCAAAATACAACACATCCCCACTGCTTAATGACGCGCCGGTTGCATCCACAGTAACGCCGCTGGATCTGTAATCCCCCGTCGCGTATCCAGCCGAGTTGTTGATGCTAACTGACGTGCTGGCGGACTGGGTGCCGCTAGCCTTGATTGGCTCAGAAACCAGCTTAGCCGCCTGCAGGAAATTGCCACGCACGTCCTCGAGGCTGATCCCGATGTCGCCTGTCGTGTTGTTGGTGAGCAGGAACCGGTCGTTCACCCCGTCGTACCCGGCGACCGCCCCGCCACCGGACTGGGTGATCGACGCCAGGATCGCCCCCACCGAGTCGCTGCTGGACCAGGTCACCGTTTCCCCGTTGACACGGAAACTGCCGGAGCTACCAACCAGTGTCGTGTTGAAGTTTGCATCCGACAACGCCGAGGCCTGGCTGATGCCGCCCAGTTTGAAACTGCTGACCACCGAACTGGTGCCGTTGTTGTTCAGCCTGGACGCGACTAGGAAATTGCTCGAGTCGTTGGAACTGCCCAGTAACAGGGTCTTGCCCGAACTGGAACTGAGCGTGATTTTGTCCGTGGAGGAATTGTACGAGATCGACAGGTCCGAGTCGGCGGTGGTCACTTTGGTGAAAATCGTGCTCAAAGTGTCATCCTTTTCCACCGTGATCACCTCGTCATTGATCGTGAACGTGCCAGTGGTGATGCCCACGCCGAAACCGTTGCTGGCGAGCGCGGCGGTTGTATCCACCGACTTGCCCGCATCCGCCCCTCCCTTTTGAACCCCCGTGGTGGCTTTCTGGAACAGCTCAAAATTATAGGTTCCCAATGCCGCCCCAGCCGAGACAGAAGCGCTCCCGATCGATGTGTCCGAGACGGATGCATTTCGGGATTGATAAAGATCACTGTCCTTTAACACCTTTGATTTGGACTGGAGCGATCCCAGTTCATCTTTAATCAGCCCGAGGATTCGATTTTTCTCCGAAACCTCGAGTTGCTCCCGCCGGGCACGGCGCTGCGGAGCACGCTCCACCTCAACCAACTGGTCCACGACCGATTTCCAGTCGAATCCCGACGCCAATCCTGACAAGGCCAAATCCATCTTTTTCCGTTAAAATCTACAAAAAACCAGTCATCCAAAAGCAACTAATATGCCTAAATCGGGCCGTTCCACCTAAAAAAGAAGGTAACTCTTTTATTCTCATTGCCTTGGCCCCGGCTCTGGAGCCTGTAAAGTCGCGGCGGTTCGCTATGGAAACGGAGCAAAACAGCCCAACAAAACGCCCCACCCGCTGGTGGCCTGCTGTTGTAATCCTGATCGGCTTTTTCCTCGCCTTGATTGTCATTTGGTCCACCGGCGACGACAATCAACAATTCCAGGTGCTTTGGACGCTAAGCACGATTCTCATCTCAGCCATCCTACTTGTCGCTTGGGCATTGTTTTTCTCCCGCTTGGCCAAGCGCATCCGGCTGGCCATCTTTGGCAGCCTGCTGGGTGCGGCCCTCCTGTTCGGGGCCTGTTTCCGCTTTAGCCAGTTCAGCGGCAACATGGTGCCGCTGTTCGAATGGCGTTGGGCCAAGCGCACGCTCCCCACGATAGAAGGCCAAGCGGTTGAACCAAGCGCCGAGCCGTCCCATGACCCCTTGGCCAAGCTCTCGTTTCCGCAGTTCCTCGGGCCAAGCCGGGACTGCCACGCGCCCGGCCCCGAGTTGGCCGGTGACTGGGATGCGGAGCCGCCCAAGCCACTATGGCGGCAGCCGATCGGAGCGGCCTGGTCCGGCTTCGCCATTGCCGGCCTCCGCGCCGTCACACAGGAGCAACGCGACGAACTCGAGGCGGTTGCGTGCTACGACATTCGCAATGGCTCACTGCTCTGGCTGCATACTTATCCCGCTCAATACAAGACCGCCATCGCCGGCGAGGGACCACGCGCGACTCCGACGATCCACGACGGGCGGGTTTATGCGCTCGGTGCCACCGGCACGCTTAACTGCCTTGATCTGTCGACCGGCAAGCCGGTCTGGCAGCGCATCATCCCGGCCGATGCCGGGTTGAAACTCGACGCTCCAATCGACCAAAGCGGTCTGTCGGCCAACCGAAACAAATCCAAGGAGTGGGGCTACGCCAGTTCCCCGTTGATCGTGAACGGCCGCGTTGTCGTCAGTGCCGGCGGGGAGAATGGCCGCTCGCTCCTCGCCTACGACACGGCCACCGGCGAGCCGGTCTGGTACGGGGGCGACAGCCGCGCCGGTAACAGATCCGAGCGCTTGGCCAAACTGCACGGTGAAAGCAAGATCCTTATCTTCAACCAGG
>CAYWMH010000183.1:0-5208 GCA_964459315.1 uncultured Verrucomicrobiota bacterium | reverse complement strand
CCTCGTGCGGCAGGACATCCCCCGCCGGGAAAAAGAGCGGCGGCTTGGCCGGTCGTTTGGCCAAAGCGGGGAGCCCTGTCTCCAGTTCCTGCTGAAGTTGCTCCTGAAATTTGCCGGTGGGGCAGACGACCACCACTGGCCGACCCTTGATGGATTGAGCCAAAACCGCCGCCAAGAAGCCCCAAGCGCCTTGACTGACGCTGCCAAGGGACAACAGTCCGCCCTGCTCCGCGCTTTCGGAAAGGGCCTGAAAAGCGGGAGTTTTTCGTAGCTTGGCCAGCTTGGCCGGGATGTCTGGTGGGGCCAGACTCAATTCAGGCAGGGCAACATGGGCCAAGCCCGTGGGGCCGTCAAACAGACGGACAAAAAAAGGCAAAAAACCTTTCAAATGCCTTGACAGCACCTGAAGGCCCAACCAGCCTCGCGCCAACTGTACGAGTGCTGGCTTCCAATGCCGGAGGCTTGTGCCTTATTCCGTAAGCAAAACTGAGCAACCAAAATCGAACCTAGAACAATTATTTTGTTATGAAACGTGCCTATAGAGCAAAGACCAAGAAGATGAGGGCCGCTGCAAAGACCGCCGCCCTCGTGAGTTTGGGCATCCCGCTGGCCGCCGTGCCGGCTCTCGCCCAGGATGATGAAGGCGAACTGACCCCGGTGGTCATCACCGGTTCCAACATCCCCACTGTGGAGTTGGAGGGGCCGTCGCCGATTGTGCGGATCGACCGCGAGGAGATCAACCGTTCCGGCGCCGAGACCGTGGGCGAACTGCTCCGTCGCCTGCCGCAGAACAACCAGGGATCGTACGACGAGAAATTCCAGAACTCGTTCGCCCCGGGCACGTCCGGTGTGTCGCTGCGCGGTATGGGAATGAGCTACACGCTCATCCTGGTGGACGGCCGCCGATTGGGGAACCACTCGATGGCGCAAAACATGACCACGTCGTTCTCCAGTTTGAACGACATCCCGATGGCGGTCGTGGAGCGTGTCGAGGTTCTGCTGGACGGCGCCTCGGCCATTTACGGTTCTGACGCAATTGCCGGTGTGGTCAACATCATCACCCGCGACAACTTTGAGGGCTTGGAGATCAACGCGAGCTACAGCAACACGACCGACGACGACATGGGCACGCAGCGCTACTCGATCACGGGCGGCACAACCGGTGAAAACGGCAACGCTTGGGTCACGGTGGACTACATGCAGCGCAACTCGGTGCAGATGGACGATCGTGACTTCTCCGCGAGCGCGAATCAAACCGGAGCCGGCGGTTATGACTTCAGATCGTCCTCCGGCAACCCGGGCTCAATCAAGATCCTGCCCGGCTCCGAGAATGGTTATGAGTCTGGCTTCTACCAAGTGCCTATCGGCAGCACCGGCACCCCGACCGCCGAGGAAATCATCGGCGCCCCGGGCATCAACCGGTTCGACTACAACCCTTGGATGACTCTCACCCCGGAATACGAGCGCTACGGTGCCTCGAGTCGTGTCAACTATACGTTGACCGATTACGCCACCGCGTTCGTCCACACGACCTACCGGAACCTTAAGGTTCATCAGGAGATGGCCCCCACCCCGGCGTTTGGCGACTTGAACACCGACACATGGGGAATCCTGCCGGCGTCCAATGCGTTCAACCCGTTCGGCGAAGACGCGACTTTCCGTCACCGCCTGACCGAGGTGGGTCCGCGTCTGTTCGACATTGAGGACAAAGTGTTTCGTGTCATCCCGGGCGTCAAGTTTGACATCGGCGACAGTTGGCAGGGGGAGGCCGCTTTCCTTTACAACAAGAAGGAGACAGTCGACTTCGGCCAGAACTTCGTCTCCGCGGACGCCTTCAAGGAAGCTTTGGCCTCGAGCGATCCTGCCACGGCCTACAACATCTTCGGCGCCGGGGCGGGCATCAACAGCCCGTCTGTTCTTGACGCGCTCAGGGTCAACACCATGCGTCGCGCCCAGTCCGAGCTCCGGATGTTTGACGTGAAAGCCGCCGGCGACGTGTACGAGTTGCCGGGTGGCACGTTGGCCTTGGCCGTTGGTGCCGAGACCGCGCAGGAGGAGACAAGCGACATCGGCGACAGTCTCTCCATGGCAAATAAGATCGTTGCCTCTGGCGGCACGTCCAACTCGGGCAGCCGCTCCCGTGACGCAGGTTATGCTGAATTCAATATTCCCATCATCGGGGAGGACAACCGCATCTCCGGTATCCACTCCCTCGGGCTGCAGGCGGCATGGCGTGTCGAGAACTACAGCGACTTCGGCACAGACGACAACCCGAAAGTGGGCGTCAAATATTCGCCGGCCGAACGCGTGTTGTTGCGTGCCACCTACCAGACGGCGTTCCGTGCACCCTCCCTGCAACAGTTGTACATGGGCGAGAGTATCTCGCATCCGTTCCTTCTCGATCCCGCTCGTGGCGATGACGGTATGCAGTACAAGACCAAGGCAGGCGGCAACCAGGATCTTAGTCCCGAGACGGCGGACAGCATCTCCGCTGGCGCGGTCTTTGACATCCCGATGCCGGAGAACATGAGCCTCTCCATGAGTGTCAACTGGAGCCAGATCGAGTTGGAGGATCAGATCACCAGTGTGGGTGCCCAGTACATGCTCAACAACGAGTGGCTCTTCGGTAACAACATCATCCGAAATGAGCAGACGGATGCGGACAAGGTCGCCGACAACCCCGGGCCAGACGGCCGGTTTGGAACCGAGGACAATCCCGAGTGGGGTGAAGACGACATCCCGAACGGCGGCGTTCCTGGCAGCATCAAGTACATCAACAACTCGTACCTGAACCTGGCAGAGGTGGAGATCGAGGCACTGGACTTGCAGATCGACTACGGCATCGACACGTCCGTCGGTTACTTCTCGGCAAACCTTGCCGCAGCGTACCTGTACGGGTACGACTTCAAGGCAAGGCCAACCGATGAGGGATTTCAGGATGAGGCCGGCTCTTACAACATGCCCGAGTGGCGTGGCCGTGTGAGCCTGTGGTGGAATTATGACAAGTACAGCGCCGGAGCCACGGTCAACTACGTTGACAGCTTCGACCAGTTGTACGGAGCCATTGCGGAGGTCGCCTCCCTCACCACGCTCGACCTGCAGGCCAGCTACGACCTGACTGACAACTCACGGATCACCGTTGGCGCGCTCAACGTCACCGACGAGGATCCGTCCTGGTCTGACAGCGAGGCGGAAGGCTATGCGTTTGCCGCCGCCGGCCACAGCCCGCTGGGAACCGTCCTTTACGGCAATGTCAGCGTTCGCTTCTAGGGCGAACAAGAAATTCCAAGTCAGATCCCGTGGTCGCAAGGCCACGGGATTTTTCTTGTGGGGTTGTCGTTTTGGAGTGCGCCGGCAGAGCGAAGCGGCGACGGCGCTTTCGGGAATCGGCTGCCAAAAAGCGGTGTCGCGCCCCGCTTGCCTCCGTACCCCAAAGATTTCAGCGGGCCGCTTGGCCAAGCGTGTTCATGCCATTGATTCCTTGGTTTGTTAAATCGACAACGGTAGCATTGAACCCCTTTCGGGAGTCCCTAACTGCACGACACAGCTTGAGCAAGATGAATACAATCCTCTTCCCCTTCCCGCGAACGGCCGCGCTTGGACTGGCCTTGGCCTGCATGATCCCCCTTGGCCAAGCGGAGAAACTGCCGGTCGAGACTTTCTTCAAGGATCCGGAATTTCTCCGGACGCGCCTCTCTCCGGATGGCAAGTGGTTGGCCGCGATCGCACCCCACGAGGGCAAGTATAACCTGAAGACCATCCGCCTCTCTGACCGCAAGTTGTTTGGCTGCACCGCAGAGGAGGAAAACGAGGTTTACAGTTTCAACTGGATCAGCAATGAGCGCCTGGTGTTCCAGATGAAGGATCGGAACAACTTCCCGAACGGCGGGCTTTACGCGGTCAACCGGGACGGCACCAAGCCAAAGGTACTCAACTTATCCTATAAAAAGAATAGCGAGTTTGGCGCCCGCGTGTTCAAGGCTATCGAGTTGTTTGACCCGTTGACCGATGAGGGTAGTGACATTTTGGTCGAGATTCGCGAGGGCGGCGGGAGGTTCCGGGAGGAGCGGGCATTCTACGGGAACATCGTCCGGCTCAACACGTTCACCGGGAAGGAAAAACGGGTCGTGTTCAACCGGGGCGACATCCTGCGGTTCATCGCCGACCGGGACAAAGTCGTCCGCATCGGGTCGGTCCAGCACGGCCTCACCCGGTCGATCATTCATCGCCGGAACGCCAAGTCGGACTGGGAGGAAATTTACTCCGCCGATTTTCGCACCGCCATGGTGCCGCTTGGTTTCGGCACGAACCCCGACATCCTCTACGTCGCCGCGCTCAACGGCGACAAGCGGGCGCTGTTTCAATACGACCTAAAGGCCAGGAAACTGGGCCGGATGATCTTCGCCCACCCGACGTACGACGTACCGTCAGGGCCGCCGATCGTGTCCGACAAGACCGGCAAGGTGCTCGGGGTGCCCTACGAGGCCGAACGGCGGCAGGTTTACTGGTTCGACAAAGATTATAAAAACTACCAGGCGATGATTGACAACGCGCTGCCCGGCATGGCCAACGACATCAAAAGCTGGTCCAAAAAAGAGGATCGAATCCTCTTCCATTCGCACAGCGAGAAGACCATCGGCGCCTACTACCTGTTGGACATCAGCGACAAAAAGAAGCCTAAGATGGAAAAACTGCTCGATCTCGCCGAGTGGGTTGATCCCGCCAAGATGTCGCCGATGAAGCCGATCCAGTACACCGCCCGCGACGGGCTGGTTATTCACGCGTTCCTGACGATCCCCAACGGCAGTGAGGGAAAGAACCTTCCGCTGATCGTTCACCCGCATGGCGGGCCGACCGCCCGCGACTACTGGGGCTGGAACGCCGACGTGCAATTTCTCGCCAACCGAGGCTACGCCGTGTTTCAGCCGAACTTCCGCGGCTCGACCGGCTACGGCAACAAACTGCTCACCGCTGGATACCGCGAGTGGGGTGGCGCCATGCAGAACGATATCACTGACGGCGTGAAACACCTCATCGCCGAGGGCATCGTCGATGCCAAGCGCATTGGCATCTACGGCGCGAGCTATGGCGGCTACGCGACGATGGCCGGCCTCTGTTTCACGCCGGAACTGTACCGGTGCGGCGTCAACTACGTCGGCGTCACCGACATCGACCTGATTCTCAAGGAATACCCGCTCCCAAAGAAGA
>CAYWMH010000182.1:0-5222 GCA_964459315.1 uncultured Verrucomicrobiota bacterium | reverse complement strand
CCAAAACTTACAACATTTCCATTGTTGTTCATGGTAGTCAGATACGGCACCTAAGCCGCGATTTGTCAGGCAAACAATGCCGCGACCGGATTCCCGAAATCCGTAATCGGCACCGGCCTTGAACCATCGAACAGCTCTTTGTGAGGATGCACGCCCAGGGCTGCGTGAATGGTAGCGTGGAAGTCGGGAATGGAGACGGAGGCCTCGACGATTTTCTTACTCAGTTCATCGGTCACGCCATAGGCGCCGCGGTGTTTCAGGCCGCCACCGGCCAGTAAAAGGCTGAAACAGGTTCCCTGATGTGCGCGGCCGCCGCGGCCGTCGTAGGTGGCGGGACGGCCGAACTCGGTACCGACGGCAATCAGCGTCTTGTCCAGCATCCGCTTGGCTTCCAAGTCGGCGATGAGCGTGGACAGGGCGTGGTCGAGTTCCTTGATGAGCAGGTGCTGGTTTTGCTGGCCTTCGTTGTGGGTGTCCCAGCCGGTGCCGTTGATGAAGTTCAGATTGTGCGACACCTCGATGAATCGCACGCCGGCCTGCACGAGTCGGCGGGCTAGGAGACAGCGCTGGCCAAACTCGCCGCCGTAGCGGTTGCGCAGATCGACGGATTCGTCCTTGAGTTGAAAGTGCCGCATGAAACCGGGGCCGGCCAAGCGAAGGGCCTCGTCCTGCGCCGTGCGGTATTGAGCGAGAACGGAACCGGCAGGGATGCGGTCGGTGAGCGGTTCGAGCAGGCGCTTGCGACGTTCGGCCCGGGTGGGCGTGACGTCCGTGGAGCGCGAGAAACCGGCGGGGCCGCTTTCGGTATCGACGAGGTAAACGTAGCCCGCCTTGGCACCGAGATAGCCGGGGCCACGGCTCACGTTGGGATAGCCGATGAGCATGTAGGGCGGCACCTTGGGATCGGCGGCGCCGAGCACGTGGCTGGTGATGGAGCCGATCGAGGGATAAGTGATGCTTCCGCTGATAGGCCGGCCGGTGTGCACGAAGTTGGTGGCGAAGGCGTGTTCGTCGACAACCTTGTGGTTGATGGTGCGCATCACGGTCAGGCGATCGGCGAGCTTGGCGGTTTGCGGCAGGTGTTCGCAGAACTGCACGCCGGGGATGGCAGTGTCGATGGCTGCGTATTCGGCTCCGGCGACCTTCGGCGAGGCCTTGGAATCCCCACGCCGTTTGGGATCGAAGGTGTCGATCTGCGCCATGCCGCCGCCGAGCCAAATGAAAATAACATGCTCGGCCTTACCTTTGGGCATGGGGGCAATCGGCGCGCCGGGCAAGGTCGCCGCGCCCGTCATGGCGAGGCCGGTTGTTTGGAGAAAGTGGCGGCGGTTCATGGCGTGTACATCCATTCGGGTGAGTTTAACAAGGCCCAGAGGGCGTCTTCCATCCGCAAGCGCCAGTCGGCGGTCAAGGCGTTGGTGGGCGGATCGCCTCGGCGGGCCGCCTGCTCCTTTTTCAGCGCGAGGGCGTTGGCCGGGCCATCCACATGGTTCGACCAAGTGACGTAGCGTTCCGGTTCGCGTTTACCGGGCTTGGGCGAAACCCGCTCCGCCTTGGGAATGACGCGCGTATCATAGCCGGCCGTGAGCAGTTTAGTGAAACGCGCTTTTTCCGCCGCGTTGGGTTTGCGCGTGAGCAGGCGCAGAAAGAGGCGGTCTATGAGTTGTTCGACGCTCTGTTCCTCCAGCGCCAGTTGGGTCACGCCGTGGCGGTCGCTGAGGCGCGTAAGCCAGATGCCCATCACGCCGTTGGCGAAAATCGCGGGTTGCAGGATGTTCGGCTCGGTTTCACGGAGGCTGACCGGATCCTGTCGGGCACCTCGCCAGCCGAAGGCTTCCAAGACGCTGGTGACGGCGGTGATGCGCGGCAAGCCGAGACTGGGCCGGTCACGGTCGTTCGAGGTCGAGGCGAGCATCCAGGACCGGCGGGGCTTGCCGAGGTTCAACGCGATGTCAACGCGGCGGACGCTGTCGAGGTCGAGGTTCACCGGTTCGAGGTCGAAGGGTGTGCCCGTGGCGTGAAAAACCGAGTCGACGATTTGCTCGGCCTGCAAACGACGCGGTGCGGGGGAGACGAATAGGGGACTGGTTTCGTCGAGGGCGGAATCGGTGGCGCGTTGGTAGGCGTGCGAATTGAGTATGAGCCGCGAGATGGCTTTCACGTCGTAGCCGGATTGCACGAACCGATGACCCAGCCAGCGGAGCAACTCCGGATGGGACGGGCCGGCCTTCTCCCAATCCGAAACCTCGGGCACCAAGCCGCGGCCCATGAGGCGTTGCCAGATGCGGTTGACCATCACCTGGGCGAAGCGCTCGTTTTGCGGCGCGGTAATCAAGGCGGCAAGCCGGTCGCGCGTGTTCTTCGGATTCTCGGCCAATTGATCCGCAACCGCGTCCTCGGCAAACCGCGCGAACGGCCAGGCGGGCTGGATGACTGCGTTAGGTTTCAGGCTCACTTGAATCATGGGCTTGCGCCCGCCCTGATGCAGGCGGTCGGCCGGCACACTGCTGGTGGCGGGCAACTTGACCGGCTCCCGCTTCAGCAAGGCCGCAAGTTGCAGGAGATCCTTCTGCTTGGAGACGTGAGCGGGGGCGTCGTGACAGCGCGCGCATTTCATCTCCACGCCCAGAAACGCCGAACTCACGATGATGCCCTTGGCCGCCATCGGCAGGTCGTTCTGCGTGGCGGTGGCAAACCCGGCGGGACCACCGAAGCGTTCGCTCCCCTCCATCCGGATCAGCTCGGTGACAAAGAGGTCGGCCGGTTTGTTGTCGAGCAACGACTCGTAGAGCCACCAGCGAAACGGGCCGGTGTTGTTGAGCGTCGGGTTGATCAGGTTCGGATTCTCGGCCAACGCATCGAGCCAATAACCCATCCAATGGTCGGCCTGGCGGGGGTCGTCGAGCAGGCGGTCGATGACATTGGCCCGGCGCGTTTTGGGGACGTCGGCCAGGAACGCCTTCAATTGCGCCTCTGTCGGCGTGAGGCCGATGACGTCTAGGCTGACCCGCCGCAAAAAGGTCAGGTCGTCTGCCAACGGATTCGGCCGGAAGTTCGCCACGTCGAACTGCGGCCAAGGCGCGCCGGATTGTATCCAGCGCTTCAGGATAGCAACCTCCGCCGGTTTTAGCGGCCCTCCTTTCGGCGGCATGATTTCGTCTTCGTCCGTTGCCGTGATGCGGTGAATGAGAGCGCTCCTCGCCGCCTTGCCCGGCACGATTGCCGGTCCGGCGGACTTGCCGCCGGCGAGCATGGACCGGTGGTCGTCGATGCGGAGTCCGCCCTTGGCTTTGCCGCCTTGGTGGCAGTCGTAGCAGTGCTTCTCCAGAATTGGCCGCACCTCCCTGAAGTAATCCACGCGGGAATCGCCGCCTTGTCTGGCCACGCCGGCCACCGAGGCGATGCGTATGCCGATGAAGGAGTCGATGGCGTTGTTGGCGGGAAAACCGTCGGGCACCTTCGGCACGGAAACAGGCTTTACGTTCGCCAGCCAGTTCCTGGCTGCCGCGCGACGTCGGTTCCAGTAGCCAGCCTTCGTAGCCCGACGTTCGGCGCGAGCCTTAGCGTTTACGCGGTTCAGCCATTTGCGGCGTTCGGCTTCGTAGGCAGTCCAGCCTTCGTCCGTATAGGGTACGCGACGGTCGCCGGGACTGAGGAGTGACCATCTTTCACTTCCCGCCAACGAAACGGCCGCAACGGTTTCGCCCAGTTCGGGCCGGTGCTTGTTCTTCCCCGTCATCCCGCCCAGCAAGGTTTCCAGAATAACCAAGTGTTCGCCGCCTTTTGATTCGAAGGATGTCCAAGCGTCGCGATTGCCCGGCGGCGCGAAACGAAAGTCAGGGCCGAGGTCGAGGTACTTGTCCTGCGCCGAGAGCAAAGCGTGGCCCGCCAGATCGCCGGGGCGTTGGCTGGTTTCGAGAAGTTTGTTTCCATCGACAATCAGCCTAGACTTCCCCCGGCCACGCAACAACAGACGATGTTTCCCCGCCGGCAAACGTACCACCGCCGAGGCCCGCACGAGCGATGGATTCGCGCGTTCGCCGCGCACGCCCGTGGCGACGTATTTGTGTGGCAGTTCGAACAGGCCGAAAAGGGGAGCCTCGAAGGTTTCCGTCACCTGAGGTGCCTCTGGCCAGCTATTCGATTCCGCGACACCTTTCTCACTGACTTGCACAAGCACCTTCCCTGCCGGAATCATTTTCCGTGTGACCGGCGGAGGCGGAGGGGTGTAACGGTAACGACCCGCCATTTCCTCAGCATTAAGCGGTACTCGGTAAATCAACAAGTCGTCCACCCAACCTTGGAACGAACTCCCGTTGACGCGAGTGTAGCCGGTGCCAATCACCAGATCCGCAGCATCTTGTACCGGCGGCAAGTCGGTGTCGCCTCCCAAGTCCCAGACACCGGGAGCCGGTCGGCCGTCGATGTAGGCCCGCAGACTGCGGGTCTCTCCGAAGGTGTATTGCAGTGCGACATGATGCCAGCCGCTCGCCGGAACGACCGCCTTGCTCCACCAGCGATGCCACTCGATTTTGTCCGTGTCAGGGTCATGGCTGGTGAAGAGGAACCCGAGTTTTCCGCCTTGGCCCGTGCCCTTGAACCGGATGGAATAGTTCTGGTTGTTCTCCCCGAGTTTCTCACCGTGTTTCGGAGAGCGGCCTTTGCCGAAGAGGTAGGCGATGTTTCCTTTGGCGATGGAGCGAAATTTCACCCAGGCCTCGAATGCGAATATGTCACCCGGTCCGAAACGGACATTGGTGGTTCCGCCGCGCTCATGATCTTTCACCACGATCCAGCCTTCGTGTCCTGTGAAGGCCCCTGCTTGGTTTGCCTGTTTGAACTCCGGATACCGTGGGGGCCGTGGCCCACTCTCGGCTTTCCCAGTCTTGCCCTCCCAGGCGCCCAACAAGGGATTGCCTTCGAACGACCATTGAAGCGCCGGCTCAGCTCCATTGCTGACCACGGCAGCGGCGAAAACGAGCGGTAAAAGGAGATGTAGTTTTTTGGACATGCTTGGATAACTGCAATGATCCTGACCTAAGCCTCCGCCGCCGAGCGTTCTTGGAAAGCGGACGTTGCCCGCACAAAGGCTATTCCTGAAGGGGTCGGGAAGTCGATGTATAGTTTGTGTTTTCGTCTTAAGACTGATCTTCCCAGTGGTGACAATCTTGGCGAGTATTGTGGTGACCTCTTGTGGGGTGTAGAAACGTGGGTTCGATTCC
>CAYWMH010000181.1:0-5274 GCA_964459315.1 uncultured Verrucomicrobiota bacterium | reverse complement strand
GATCGAGCACATTCGCGCCCACGATTGCAGATTCGCCCACGGCGACACCAGCATACGCCTGGCCAAGGAGTTCGGTTTTTGTTACGGGGTTGAGCGGGCGATCGATATGGCCTACGCGGCGCGGCGGCATTTTCCGCGCGAACAACCGGTCTACATTCTCGGCGAGATCATCCACAACCCACACGTCAACGAGCAGATTCGCGACATGGGGTTGACCTTTCTTTCCGGCAGCCACCAAGCGGCGAACATCGACGACCTCCAAGAGGGCGACCCGGTGGTGGTTCCAGCGTTCGGCACGGAAGTCGGGATCACCGATCAACTCAACGAGCGAGGCTGCACGGTCATCGACGCCACCTGCGGCGACGTGATGAGCGTCTGGAAACGCGTCCGCCAGAACGCACGCGAGCAGGTCACCAGCATCATCCACGGCAAGGCGTGGCACGAGGAAACCAAGGCCACAAGCTCGCAGGCCAAGGCGTTCGAGAATGGCCACTACCTCGTCGTGTTCGACCTCGAAGAAACGGACGCCGTCTGCCGTTACATCACCCAGGGCGGCGACCGGGAGGCGTTCCTGACACGGTTCAACGGCGCGATGTCGGAAGGCTTCGACCCGGATCGGCACCTGGACGCCATCGGTCTGGCCAACCAGACGACGATGTTGCGCGGCGAAACCGAGGAGGTACAGCGGCGACTGCGGGCGGCGATGATCGAGAAGCACGGCGAGGAGGCGCTCCCGGAACATTTCCGATTCTTCGACACGATTTGCGGCGCGACACAGGATCGGCAGGACGCCCTGCGCGACTTGCTCAGCCGACCAGTGGATTTGCTGTTGGTCGTCGGTGGCTACAATTCCTCCAACACGTCGCACCTCGCCGAGATGGGCGAGGCCAAGCTGCCCACCTACTTCATCAAGGACGCCAGCGAAATGGAGTCAGCGGAGAGGCTCCACCATTTTCTGCAGGACACGCACCTGATGGCGCTTGCCGAGAATTGGCTGCCGCCCGACGGCGTGCTGACGGTCGGCGTTACCGCCGGCGCCTCCTGCCCGAACAATCTCATCGAGGAGGTCATCCTGCGTGTTTACGAGTTGCGCGGCACCCCGGCCAACGAAGTACTCGGTTCCATCCACGCTGGGGCTGGGGCCACGCCGGCCCACTGAACGGATGCCCAGCGACTGCAAGGATCTCGAGGCACGCGAACGCGACACGCTCTCCCCTTATGCCCAGTTAAGCGCGGAAACACGGGGCCGAAACGCCCACGAGCCGCCCCCGGAATGGCGCACGCAGTACCAACGCGACCGCGACCGGATCATCCATTCCCGAGCCTTCCGTCGGCTCGACTGCAAGACGCAGGTGTTCCTGAGCGGCAGCGGCGACCACCTGCGCACGCGGCTGACGCACACGATGGAGGTCGCCGGCGTTGCGCGAAACATCGCCCGGGCGTTGCAACTCAACGAGGATCTCACCGAGGCAATCGCGCTTGGCCACGACCTAGGCCACCCCCCGTTCGGCCACACCGGCGAGGAGGCGCTCAACGAGTTGATGCAGGGCCACGGTGGCTTCGAGCACAACCAGCAGAGCCGCCGCATCGTCGAGTTGATCGAACAGAAGTACCCCGCCTTCCCCGGGCTGAACCTGACATGGGAGACGCTCGAGGGATTGTCCAAGCACGACACGGCGCCCGAGCCGCTGCTTCGCCAAGCGTCGTCGACGTTTCATCAACCGTCGCTTGAGGCGCAGGTGGCCAACCTCGCCGACGAGATCACCTACTACAGCCACGACCTCGACGACGGGCTCGACAGTGGCCTGCTCACCGAGGGGCAACTGGAGCGGGACATCCCCGCCTGGCGGGACGCCTCCGGGCGGATGCTTTCGCAGCACGGAGACCTTGCGGACGAGTGCCGGCATTACTTCGTCATCCGCTGCCTGATCGACGACCAGGTTCACGATGTCGTCCACAAGACCGAGGCCAACCTCGCGGCGGCGGGCGTCGCCTCGGCCGACGAGGTCCGCATGGAGCCCAAGCCGTTGGTCGCGTACAGCCCGGCGCGGCGCGAGGCCAACCTGAAACTCCGCGCCTACCTGTACGAGAACCTTTACTACAACGACACCGTGCACGAGCCGCATACGCGCGCGGCGAGGATGCTTGGGGATCTTTTCCGCCACTTTGAGCAACACCCGGAGGCGATCGGCAGCCACATCCAGTCACTGATCCCCGGTCACGGGCTGCAGCGCGCCGTGTGCGATCACCTCGCCTGCATGACGGATCGGTTCGCCATCCGGGAACACGGCCGGTTGATCGGGAAAAAGCGCCAAACGGGGTGGAAGTGACAAAAATTGAACGGCTGGCGCTTTCCTGCGTCGAACGGGGCGAAACCCCTTGACAAGTGGGGTATACTTCTCCCCCCTTTTTTGGGAAATGGGGATTTTTGCGGGAAATCGGAACTGCACACGCTAGCCTCCGGCGCGCACCGTCTTCTCCATACACCATGCAATAGAAGCGATGATAAAAGTTGAAAATTTGAGCAAGTCGTTCGGCTCAAAGCGGGCCGTGGACGACGTCTCCTTCTCCGTCGAGCGCGGCGAGATTCTGGGCTTCCTCGGACCCAACGGGGCCGGTAAATCCACCACGATGCGGATGATCACCGGCTATCTCCCCCCGACAGCCGGCGTGGTGAAAGTCGGTGGCCATGACGTGGCCGAAAAACCGATCGAAGCCAAGCGACTAATCGGTTACCTCCCGGAAAGCGCCCCGCTGTACACCGACATGACTGTCGAGGGATTCCTCGGATTTTGCGCCGAGGTGCGCGGCCTCGGCGGCGCCGACAAAGCCAAGGCGATCGATCGCGCCATCGAGATGTGTTTTCTCAAGTCAGTCCGCCACCAGAGCGTCGATACGCTCTCAAAGGGTTACCGGCATCGCACCGGCTTCGCGCAGGCGATCATCCACGATCCGGACATCCTCGTCATGGACGAGCCGACCGACGGGCTAGATCCCAACCAAAAGCACGAGGTGCGCTCGTTGATCCGCCGCATGGGCCAGTCGAAGGCGATCATTTTTTCGACCCATATTCTTGAGGAGGTCGAGGCCGCCTGCACGCGAGCCATCATTATCGACCAGGGCAAGGTTGTCGCCAACGGCACTCCCAACGAACTCAAGGACAAGTCGGAGTTGGCCAACTCGTATCTCGTTTCAATAAACGGCACGGAAGCCGCAACAGTTCGGGAGAAACTTGGCTCCGTCATCGAGTCGGCAAAGGTCACAATCGTGAACGACAAGCCCCCAGCCGTGCTCGCACGGGTGTTTCCCAAGGATGCCGGTAGCGACGGTGCGCTTGGCCAAGCGATCTTCAGCGTGGCCAAGCAGAACGAATGGAACGTCAACGAAATCAAGAAGGAGCAGGGACGTCTTGATGATGTCTTCCGCAACATCACCCTTTCCGACACCCAAACCGGCTAACTTTACACATCAATGAAAAGCATTTGGACCATTACAAAACGGGAACTGGCCGGTTACTTCAACTCCCCGGTCGCCTATGTATTTCTCGTGATATTCCTGCTGATGACTGCCGCGTTCACATTTCTGATCGGCCAGTTCATCGACCGGGGCCAGGCCACCTTGCAGGCGTTTTTCATGTGGCATCCTTGGCTGTACCTCTTCCTTGTGCCGGCGGTGGGCATGCGCCTCTGGTCAGAAGAACGGCGGCTCGGCACCATGGAACTGCTACTCACCATGCCAATCACGCTGTGGCAATGCATCATCGGCAAGTTCCTGGCCTCGTGGATATTCCTCACTCTGGCGCTCGCGATGACATTCCCGATCTGGATCACCGCCAATTACCTCGGCGATCCCGACGACAACATCATCGTTGCCAGCTACATAGGCAGCTTCTTTCTCGCCGGAGCATACCTCTCAATCACGAGCATGACCTCGGCGTTCACGCGCAACCAGGTGATTAGCTTCATCCTCTCGGTGGTGATCTGCCTTTTCCTTGTGCTGTGCGGCTGGCCACCTGTAACCGATGTCGTCGAGACACTCGCGCCGCGGTCGATCGTGGAGTTTGTAGCCGCATTCAGCGTAATGCCCAGTATTGAACAATTCAACAACGGCCAGATCGACAGCCGGGCGGTGATCTACTTTTTATCGGTCATCGGCTTTCCACTGTTCGCCACGAGCATCATCATTCGCGGGCTTCGTGCTTAAATACTAACCCCAATAATTCACTCATGAAGAAAGAAACCAAGTTCGGCATTTTTATAAACTCATTAGGCGGCGCACTGGTAATCCTGCTATGCGTCATAGCCTTCAATATCATCACCGCCCAATTCAAAATCAAAGCCGACCTTACCGAGGGCAACTTGTTTACGCTATCTCATGGGTCGAAAAAATTGCTCGACGGCCTAGCCGAGGAGCGTGAAGGCGACTCCGAATCAAGCCCACTCGAGATTCGTTTTTACGTTACTCGCGGCGAAAAGGGAGTCCCCGTCGTTGTGAACGAACACGGCACTCGTGTGGAAGATTTGCTTGATCAATACAAGGCGTACGGTGGCAGCAATGTGGAATTGCAAAAAATCAACCCAAGACGAGATACCGACGCAGAAGAGTTGGCCGTCAATGATGGTATTCGACTACTTAACAACGCATTCTACATTGGCATGGCGATCAGCTACCTCGACAGCACTGAGGTCATTCCCGTATTGGATCCGTCTCGGGCAACCAACCTTGAATATGATATTTCCCGAGCCATCAAGAACGTCCTCAAGTTGAAAGATGAGCGAGAAACCATCGGCGTGATGAGCAGCCTCAACGTCTGGGGCGGCGCGGACCCCACAAACCCAATGGCCATGATGAACCGAGGACAGCAACAACCACCCTGGTACTTCATGCAACAGTTGCAACGTGACTTCAACGTGGAACGGATTGAACCGGCGGCAGCGGAAATCCCATCAGCCGTGAATGTATTACTGCTTATTCATCCAAAAAATGTCTCGGAGGCTACCGAGTACGCGATAGACCAGTTTGTCCTACGTGGCGGAAAATTGATCGCCTTTGTCGATCCCCTGGCCCAACGAGATGATTCCGGGCAACAAAACCCGCAAATGCGCATTCCGGGGCTAGGAGGCGGTTCGAACTTGAACCGCCTATTCGATAAGTGGGGTGTTCCCTTTGACAATAGCCAGGTTGTCGCCGACTTCAACTACCGCCTCAATCAGCGCGATCCGATTGCCCAAGGGCGATTGCAACCGGCCTATCTCGCATTGAACAAAAATGCGC
>CAYWMH010000180.1:0-5320 GCA_964459315.1 uncultured Verrucomicrobiota bacterium | reverse complement strand
GGCCGGGGCGACGCTCGGAATTGTCGGACTGGGGCGGATTGGCCAAGCGACGGCGCAACGTGCCAAGGCGATGCGGATGCGGGTGATCGCGCACGACCCGTACCTGCGCCCCGGCATCGAGAAGGTATTCGGGGTGGAGAGGGTTGACTTTGAGTCATTGCTGGAACAGAGCGACGTGGTATCGCTGCACGTGCCATTGACCGGCGAGACTCGACACATGATCGATGCCGACGCGCTTGGCCGAATGAAACCAAGCGCGATTCTCGTGAACACGGCGCGAGGTGCGGTGGTGGAAACAGCGGCGCTGGCAGCGGCTTTACGCGAAGGCAGAATCGCCGGCGCCGGCGTGGATGTGCTTCCGGCGGAACCGCCCTCGGCTGACGAGCCGCTGGTTCAGCTTTGGCGCGAGGCCGGCGAGTCGAACGCCAACTTGATCCTCACACCACACACGGCATTTTACTCGGTCGAGGGGTTGCAGGAGATGCGCACCAAGGCGGCGGAGGAAATCGTCCGGGCGTTGCGCGGCGAAAACCTCCTTAACTGCGTGAATGCCGACTGGTTGCCAGAGGCAGTGAGGGGACGGGTTTTAGGTGGGACGCCTCCAACGGGCTGATACGCTGCGCCGCCGTGGGTTTTGACCCGGCACAACTGGCGGACGGCGCGGCGATGTGGCTTTGCCTTGTGGCGCTGCGCTCCTTTCACGAGTTCGGCCACGCGTGGGCGGCGCACAAGTGTGGTGACGACACCGCGCGGCTGATGGGCCGCATGACGATCAACCCGGTCGTTCACATCGATCCCGTCGGCACGGTTCTTTTTCCTTGGGCGCTCATTCTCCTGCCCATGATGGGGCTAGCGTTGCCAATCGCCATCTTTGGATGGGCTAGACCGGTTCCGGTGAATCCGAGTAATTACGGCAATCGCACACGTGACGACATCTTCGTCTCAATGGCGGGGCCGGCGATGAATGTGCTTCTGGCGATCCTGCTTATGGTGGCGTATCGGCTGGCTGTCGAGCTGCCGATCGACGTGGGCGAGGGGGCAGTCGTGCACAAGTTGCCGCTAGTCGCGTTCATCAGCATGATCCTCTGTGTGTTCAACCTGATCCCCATCCCGCCGCTCGACGGATCGCACGTTATGCGTCATCTCATCGGAATGACCGAGGAGACCTACATGCGAATCGCCCAGTTTGGCTTCATCATTCTGCTGGTCGCGATCAATGTCTTCCCGCAGTTGTTCCAGATCGTCGGCACGCTCTCGTTTGGGACCATCCAGTTGCTGCAAACGATACTAATGTTCTAGCCGATGAAGAAGCCGGAGAAGACCATTACGCAGCCAGGCTGCTCCGGGCGCTTGATTGCTGTGGAAGGGATTGATGGCTCCGGCAAGTCCACACATATTTATTTACTACAGCGCTGGCTCGAACTGCAGCGATTGATGGTAGACAAGTTCGACGAGCTCCGCCGCTCGTGGGGCTTCACCACGATCGCCGCCGGACAGTCAATGGATGCGCTAAACCGCGAATTGCGCGGCAACATCGAGCGAGTCCTCGGTTGATGAACCCGATACGGATGGAAGAGCATTACATCGGGGTGGATCTGGGTGGGACGAAGATTCTCGCGGGTGTTTTCGACGCCGAGCATCAATGCCTCGCCACGGACAAGACCAAGACCAAGCCGGAGGAGGGGTACGACGCTGTCCGCGCCCGGATCGTCCGCGCGGTCCGGGCTGCCGCCGAGTCCGCCGGGATTGCCCCGGCCAAGGCCAATGGCGTGGGCATCGGCGCGCCCGGCGCGATCAGCAGCGACGAGTCGCACCTGCTGTTTGCCCCGAACCTTGGCTGGCGAGACGCCCCGCTCAAGGCCGACCTCGAGTCGGAACTCGGCTGCCCGGTCTGGCTCGGCAACGACTGCAACGTGGCGGCGACTGGCATCCACCGGCTCGAGTTGGAGGCCAAGCCAAACCACATGGTCAGTATTTTTCTCGGCACCGGCATTGGCGCCGGGATCATCACTAACGGCGTTTTTCTCACTGGAGCTACCCGGGCGGCCGGCGAGGTGGGGCACATGGTGCTCGAGCCGGACGGGCCGGTTTGCGGCTGCGGCACCCGCGGCTGCTTCGAGGCGCTCGCCAGCCGCACCGCCATCTTCAACAAGGTCAAGTCGGCCGTCGACGACGGCGGCGAGTTGACCCCGATGCTCGAGTCTGGCGACGACTCCGTCACCCGCATTCGCAGTGGCAAACTGCGGCGAGCAATCGAGGCCGGTGACCCGCTGGCCAAGCAGGTGCTCGACGAAACCTGCTTTTACACCGGACTGGCCATCGCCAACCTCTGCAACTTGCTCAACCCGGAAGTCGTTGCGCTGGGAGGCGGGCTCGTTGAGCAGCTCCACCCCGTCATGCTGCCGAAAATCCGCGACGCCGCGCTCGAACGGATCATGCCCGGCGCACGGCGGGTGCGGATCATGGCCACGACCCTCGGCGATCACGCCGGCATCACCGGCGCGGCTATTCTCGCCCACGACCACGCCTGAGCAGCCATGCGGCGCGGCGTCATCGACATCGGCACCAACTCGGTCAAGCTGTTCGTCGCCGACGTGCGGGACGGCGAGATTTCGCCGCATCTCGAGACCAGTCGACAAACCCGCCTTGGCCAAGGGCTTTACGACGCAAACCAACTTCAGCCCGGACCGATCCGGGCCACCATCGACGCCGTGAGAGAACTGCTCGATTTGGCGAAGCGGCACGACTGTAACGACACACGCATCATCGCCACCAGTGCGGTGCGCGAAGCGGCCAACGCGGGCGAGTTTCTCGACGCGCTTGCCCAGCCGACGAGCGTGCTCAGCGGCGACGACGAGGCGCGCCTGGCATTCGATGGTGTTCACTCCTGTCCCCGCTTGGCCAACCGCCCCGCGCTCGTGGTTGATGTCGGCGGCGGTAGCACCGAGTTTATCGCCGGCGACGCGAGCGGAATGCGGCATCACAAAAGCCTCCCGCTTGGCTCCGTGCGGCTGATGGAGTGCCACACGGTCTCCGACCCGCCCACGACCGGTGAGCGGCTAGCAGTCCGCGACTCGATCGAAACCTGCCTCGCCGGGGCCGCATTGTTGGAACTGCGCGGGCACCTCGGCGCGCTTGGCCCGCCGCCGGTCACACTTATTGGCACCGGCGGCATGGCGAGCCTGTTCGCCAAGATGGAACTGGCCGATGACGGCTACGACCGCGACCGCATGGAGGCCGTAAAGTTGCCGTTGGCCCAAGTGACCGCCTTGCGCGAACGGCTGTGGAACTTGCCCTTGGCCAAGCGCCGGACGATCATCGGCCTGCCATCGAATCGCGCAGACGTTGCCCTGTTTGGCAGCCTGATTTACGAGCAACTCATGCGTGAGCTTGGCTTCGCCGCCCTGAGGATCAGCACCCGCGGCCTCCGCTTCGGCGCTCTACAATCTTGAGAGCTTCGCAAAAAAGACTCGCAAAACAGCCGGTTTGCCACTAAACAAGCGCCTGCCACTGTCCCGTGGTGTAATGGTAGCACAGCGGTCTTTGACACCGTTAGTTTAGGTTCAAATCCTAGCGGGACAACCAAATCATTTCCCCCTTAAACTGCCAGATTGATTGTGTTTTTTTTGCCATGATTTCAGTTATTCGTGACGCCGTTCGCTTTGGTTTGTTCACCTGGCTATTTTTTGTTACCAGCCACGATCAAGTCGTTGCTGATGACCGGGCCAAGAGGATGGTATTGACCAAGTCGGCACCGAAGTATGTGCGGAACGAAAACTATCCCGAGAAATGGTTTCGCGTGCTTCGTGCCGGGATTGATACGACGCGCGAGTATCTTGGAAACTACGGGCCACTTTGTGTCTATATCATCGGTCAGGAAAAAGATGAACTGAAGTCGGCTCACGTTGCTAAGAAGATAATCAACGCCTATTGCCGGAACCGTCATGGAGAATCGAAAGCTCGGATGCAGGATTGCCTGAAGCAAAACGGAGCTTCGCTGATCGAGCGGGCTCGGGGCGGATCAACCGAGGCGTATCTGTCGTATGTTGATATTACCGATAAGCCCCTGGCTGAGCTGGTTTTCATCAATCCGCACGGTTTTCCGATGCCGTATCTGCACACGCGGGGTATTCATGAATATGCCCATGTATTTCAGCGTGCCTTCGCGCGTACTCCGACGTGGTTGACCGAGGGCGGAGCGGAGTTTTTGGCATTTTATCTTGGTGACAAACATGAGTGGATCGATTTCGAAAAATCGATGAAAGAGTCGATGCGGATGGCTAAATCCGTGAAAAAGGGCGAGGCGTCATTAATCGATTTTGAGGACGTGGAGAAGATCGAAAAGGAGCGGCCGCATCTCAAAAAATATTATCGTCATCTGGCCTACGACGCCGGGGCGTGGGCGGTGGCATTGCTGATCCAGCGTTCTGAGGGCAGGAGCGTGAAACAGTTCACGGCCAAGTTTTATCCGTTGCTCGACGAAAAGGGATGGCGTTCGGCGGTGAGCCGATACGCCGGCTACAAGGACATCGACGCCTTTTACGATGCCTTCGCGGTGCTGATGGAGAAATCGGAGAATGAGCAGATGAAGTTGCTCCGATTGATTAAGCCCTAGTCGACATCGTGCAACGTATGGGAGAAGACGACTTTCCTCTTTCTCCCGTTGGTCGCTCTGTTATTTTCCCGGCATGATTTCGTTGTTTAGGTTGACAGTTGCCGGTTTGACCGCCGGTTGGCTGTGCGCCAGGTCTGCAGCGGTCGAGGTGGCACTGGGCGAGACGGTGTTCACCGTGCCGGACGGCTTCACGGTGGAGCGCGTCGCCGGGCCACCGCTGGTGGATCGGCCGATCACGGCGGCGTTCGATGAACAGGGCCGGTTGTACGTAGCCGATTCGTCCGGCTCGAATGATCCGGTCAAGAAACAACTCGCCGAAAAGCCGCACCGTATCGTCCGGCTAGAGGATCGCGACGGTGACGGGAGGTTCGACCACTCCGTCGTGTTCGCCGACAAGATGATGTTTCCCGAGGGGACGCTGTGGCATGAGGGCTCGCTCTACGTCGCTGCACCGCCGAGCATCTGGCGGCTGAGCGATACCGACGGCGACGGGATAGGAGATCTGGACGAGGTCGTGGATTTGTCCATGCCCAAGGACGGGGATTGTGATGGGGTGATTGACGCGTTGGAGAGCGCCCTGCTCGACAGCGATGGGGACGGAATCTACGACTCCGACGACTCCAACGACCTGCGTGAGTGAGAGGGGGTTGTGGGCAACGATACCGCAGATGCCTTTGATTGTGGCCTTTACTCCAGTACGCTTCC
>CAYWMH010000179.1:0-5333 GCA_964459315.1 uncultured Verrucomicrobiota bacterium | reverse complement strand
TCGGCGGATGATTTGTGGATGGCCCAGTTGCCTAAACTGTCGGAATCGAAATTATCGCCCCAAAGGGTGACCTCCGGTTCCGGCGCCGGGCCGAAGTCTTCCTTGTCATTGTCGTTGAGCACGACGACCGCAGAGGCGGCGGCGCCAACGAAGTAAGCGTCGCTCTTGGTGACGTCGATCCGGATGGATTCGGCCACCTCCATTTCGTCGTCATCAATGGCTGTCAAAACGATGGAAACCTCGGCGCTGCCGGCCGGCAACACGATCTCGGTTGCTGCTCCGCTGTAATCGGTGCCGGGTTGCGCGTCGCCAGAGAGCTCGAGTTGGACTGGCAACGCGGCATCGGTGGGGCCGTCCCGGGAGACCACGACCGTGCCGGTGTCAGCCGAGTCCCCCTCGGTCATTACACTGTCGGTGGCGTTCACGCTGACAACGGTGACGCCGCCCTCGGATTCCAGCGGAACCACTCGGACGTTGTCATAGATGACAAACGTGTTCGGTGAGCCGATCGAGGAAAACTGGTCGTTCATGCCGAGCATGAAGACTCCCTCGGTGAATGCGCCGCGATCGGTGACGGTGAAGATCGGCACCTGGTTCACCTTCATGGTGACCAAGCCGTCCACATGGCGGATCTCGACATCGGCCCAGACCGGGTCGGCCTGGTTGCCGTTGCTGCTCGGGGAACCGGGGCCGCTGAACGACAGGCCGGAGATGTACGGCGGGCTGGGGATCAAGTCGGCGAAGTCCGCCGCCGGCAGGGTGTTTTTGAGATCGGCGCCGACGTAGCTCGCGTAAGAGCGGTTGTTGCTGCCGTCGGTGACCACACCAAACCAGACCCCGTCGCCGGTGGCTGCGTTGCGGGAGACAATGTCACCGGAATGGTTAACCCCGAAAATGGCGTGCTCGGTGGTGCCAGCGCCGGAGCCGGCGCTCAGAAACATGTCGAATCGGACCGCATAATTTCCGCTGAACACCTGTCCCTTGGGGAAGACGTTCACACCGGCCGCGCCGCTGGGGGTGTCGTCGTTTTTATTGACCTGCAGATACAACCCGAGGGTGCTCTCGTCGGTGGTGCGGGGTGCCGGCGGGATGGACAGTTCCGAGTAATCCACGGCGAACGTCGCGGTGTAATCCTCGATGCCGTTTATGGCACCAAACTGCAAATCCCAGTCGCCACTGGTGTCGGTACTGAAATCGTCGGCAAAGAGGATTTCCTCCTCCGCGTAGTCGTCGTCCCGGATGGTGGCGGTGGCGGTGGCGGATTCGCCGACGGCATACCCCTCGCCCGCGACCACGGTGAGCTCGATGGTTTCATCCCCCTCCGCTTCCGCGTCGTCGAGGGCATACACCTCGATGATGGTTTCCGACTCGAAGGCGAAGATTTCCAAGTTGGCGAAATCGCCCTCGTAGTCGGTATCCGCCGTCGCGCTGCCGCCCACCTTGATCGTGACGGCCAGATCCTCGCTGTCATCGCCGGTTCGGGTGATCGTGTAAAGAATCAGATCTCCCTCGTGCCGCTCGTACGCCTGTGCGTCGGTGGCCGTGATGGAGACCGTGGCCGTGTCGCCGTCATCGACCAAAAACGCGGTGGCCGTGTACTCGTGGTTGATTTCGTAGGCATTCTCGTTGAGCTTCAAGCTTGCGATGATAGTTTCCTGCGGTTCCCCCAGTTTGTCATCGACCGGCGTCACCGCCATCAAGGCCGACTCGGCCCCGGCGGGAAGGGTGATGCTTTTGCTGGCCAAGGTGTAGTCGACCCCCTCGGTGGCAGTTCCGCCGATGACGACATCGACGGTCAAGGCATCGACAGTGTTCCCGGCGCGATGCACCGTGCACTCGATCGCGTCGCCGCCGGACTCGACTCCAGCGTCGTCGGTCGCCTCCACACTCAACAAAGGCAGGCCCGGTTCCTTGTCCAGATCCACGACCCGGATGTTGTCGTAAATGACGAAATTATCCTCCTTCGGGTTGGCGATGGAGTTGAACAGGTCCATGTATCCCAGCATGACAGTACCCTCGGTGCGCACACCCAGAAACTCTTCGGCCACAGGCCGCGAGGCGATCACCATGCCGTTCATCACCCAGGACAACACATCGTCATCCTGGCGCACCTCCACGGACACCCAATGTTTTCCCGGAGCACCCTGCGTCTCAAAGGCGGGCGCAGGGAAGAGAAACTGGTACAGTGGATGCGTGTTGTTTTTTCCGATCATCCCGGCGAGATCCGGCGGCAGGGGACTGACCGTCCCGGAATCATCCGCCTCGAAACTGTAGTAGTCCGTCGAGCTGCCGCCTTCGCCATCGACCCCGAACCAGATGCCGTCGCCCGTGGGTTGGGATGACCAGCCGACCTGCTCCCCCGATTGGTTCATTCCGAAAATGGCGTGCTCCGTGGAGCCGGTGCCGCCCCCGGCCGGCCCGTTGTAATTGATCCACATGTCGAAGCGCACGGCGTAGTTCCCGCTGAAATTCTGCTCGGCGGGAAACAGGTTGACCCCTATGGCCTCACTTCCGCTAGTGTCGTCGTTGTTGTTCACCGAAATCCTGACCCCCCGGGTCGAGTTGTCCGCGCTGTTCGGCGCCGCTGGGATCCCGCGACTGCTGTAGTCGAAGGCAAAGTCCACGGTGTAGTCCCCCAGCGCGGCATCGTAAGCAGCGTCATTCTCATCGGCGCTCGTGCCGCTGAGGATAATCCAGTTGGCAGAGGTGTCCGTATTAAAATCGTCTTCAAACAAAACCTGGGCGAACCCGTTCATTGAAAACGCGATCAAGGCAGTGACAAGAAGCCGCGTCCACTGGGTGATGGGGGAGGAATTCATTTTGGATAGTGTTCCACGGTTGGCTGATACGTCGTGGATGGTTGCCGGTATGGAATAGCCCTGTCAAGTGGATGTTGGATGCGCTTGACTGTTTGCAGTTGCTTGACCAAGCGGCATGGCCTTGAATCGCCGGCCGGATGGATCGACGACTCCCGCTTGGCCAAGCGCTTGGCCTGTTTACCGCCGCGCTGTTGGCGCTTGGCACCGCCGGTTGCCGCGTGGCGCGGCCGGATGCCTATCCACTTGGCCTCTACTCGGTAGGCAGCGAGACGAATCTCGCCGAGATTTCGCGCGCCGGGTTCAACCTCGTCACCGGCCCGGCCAGGCGCGGTTTTCTCGACGCGGCCAAGGCCAACAGCATCGGCGTGCTGGCCTCGCCCGGCTCGCACGCGGGGGATCGTTTCGACGCGGCCAAGGTCCGGGCCACCGTGGCCAGGCACGATCGGCACCCGGCGTTGTGGTCGTGGTACCTGATCGATGAGCCGGACATGCACAGCGTGTCGCCGGAGAAAGTCGAGGCAGCACACCGGTTCGTGAAACGACTCGGCGCCACCAAGCCGACGAGTCTGGTTTTGTATCAGGGCGACTCGGCCAAGTGGTACGCCGACATCGCCGACATCACGATGATCGACCGGTACCCGGTGCCGTGGCTGCCGTTGGCCAATTTCTCCCAGCACATCCACAAGACGCGGCTGGCCACGGATCTGGATCGGCCAATGATCGCGGTAATCCAGTCATTCGACTGGACGGCGCATCAAAACGTTCTGCCGGGCGAGGAGAATCTACGTCCGCCGACGGAGCATGAGCTGCGAAGCATGACCTATAGCGCATTGGCTCGTGGTGCAAACGGGATTTTTTATTACAGCTACGCTGACATGCGGCTGAAGGAGCGGAAATACCCGGAGCTTTGGGCCGCGCTCAAGCGGGTGGTGGCCGAGGTGCGATCGCGCGAGGCGTTGTTCGAGGCGGAACACGTCTGGTGGCCCAAGGCGCATCATTTTGAGGAGCAGGCCACGCGCTTCAACGCCGCGCTCGAGGCTAGTGTGCAATCGGTTTTGCTGCGGGTGAAGCGGGGCGACAAACAGATCGCGCCGGGGCATTACATCCTCGCGGTGAACACCACGCCGCTGCCTCACACCTACCGCTTCCGCCTGCCTTGGAAGACGGCCGGCAAGGTGCCGGTTGCCTTCGAGGGTCGCCCCGCGACCACCGACGGCTCGTGGGTGGTCGACCGATTCGCCCCCTTCGCCGTGCACGTGTACGGCCCGCTACCGCAAGCCGTTCACTAACCTATTCCGGCCGGTGAGTTTTTTGACGTTGGCCTCGAGTTGGCCGAGGTCGACGGACTTGGCGTTGCCGGGGAATTTCTGTTCGGTCACCCACCAATCCTCGGTGAAGGAAGCTTTGCCGCCCGGCTTGAGGATTTCCTGCGGGCCGATCGGCTCGAGTTCGCACATGGGGCCGTCAGGGTACCAAATGGAAAGCGTCAGCCCGGCCATCTCATTGTACGGTCGCTTCGGATAGGTCGGCCAGCCCTTGACGAAGAGAAGGTCGTTCCGCATGAAGTAGGCCATCCAGCCAGCCTTGCTGTCGAAACCGAGCTTGGGTTTACGCGGCGGTCCCTCGACGAGAACGTAACCGTTACGCTGGCTGATTTTTTCGTCGTCCGGCAGGAAGTTGACGGTGGTGCCGCTTTCGTAAATGACATGCTTTCGGGGCATTCGGCTGTGCTCGGTAACCGGCACGACGCAGATGCCCTGGCCATACACAAACGTCCGGCACCAGTAACAAACCTGCCGCGTCTTGTCGGAGATGTTAATGACGGTCTGCTTGATGCGCAGGTGCGTGCTATTGGCGGCGAGCCTGAAGTCGCGGACGATCTGGAAACCAGTCGCCTCGTCCTTACCGCTGGTGAATCGGGCCGATCGCGCGCCGGTGATCTCGCCCTTGTATGGGCCGCTCCAGAGCAGGTCGTGACGTGGCAGGACGCGTTCCGGTCCGATGTCGAACCGACCGGCGCTGGAGCCGCCCTTACCCTGGCTGTCGGACTCGCTGAGGTAGAGCGTGTTTACACCGTTGATCTCGTAGGAGAGCACGCGGCCGCCGGAGGGCGCGAGCACGACCCGCGTGGTCTTGTTTTTCAACTCGATACAGTTTTCGTAGCCAAACGCCGTGAGCGAGCGAGCGCCCTTGGCTGCGATTGCCGTGCCGTCAGCCAAGCCAAGGCCCAGCCCCAGCGTGAAGAGGCTCCTTGCAAACATTAATGGTTTCATCGCCGCAAACATTAGTCGCACGATGTGTAATGGACAAGCCCCGGCCGCTGCTTTGCCAAGTGTAATTCGCAATGACTTGCATTGATCCGTTGCTGGGTGAAGAGTTTTCCCCCGTGAAAATGTTAGTAGCTCTTGGTTTGTTGTTTGGGGTCCTTGTTGCTGAGCTTGGACAAGCGCAAGCCGGGTCGTGGCTGTTCACCACCGACGAAAAAAAGTCGAAGATCGATCTCAAAGTGACACT
>CAYWMH010000178.1:0-5335 GCA_964459315.1 uncultured Verrucomicrobiota bacterium | reverse complement strand
CATCCCTCACCAGGCCAACATGCGCATCCTCAAGGCCGTGGGAGACCGACTCGGAGCCGCGGAGGAACAGTTATTCAGCAACCTGGAGCGTTACGGCAATACCTCGGCCGCCTCGGTGGCCATCGCGCTCGATGAGGCGGTTCAGCAGGGCCATGTGCAGCGGGGCGACCTGATTTTGCTCCTGGTTTTCGGCGCCGGGCTGACCTGGGGCGCGGCCGTCATCGAGTGGTGAGCCTGCGCTTGGCCAAGCGCTGTTTTGGCGCTTGCCGGGGCGGCGCATTCCTGCTTGTCTCCCCGGCTCTGTTGAAATGGAACTGTTTCACAAAATCCTGAACACCGCCGTCGAGGGCGGGGCATCCGATGTCCACATCAAGTCGGACGCGCCGGTGGTGTACCGCATCAGCAGCCAGTTGGTGGAGACCGAGATGGCCCAGCAACCGAAGGAAGAATGGCTGCAGAATATCATCGACAACATCGTCCCCGAACATTTCAAGCCGCGCCTGGAGGAGGACCGTGAAATAGACTTTTCCTACCACGTGCCCGGCATCGGCCGGTTTCGGACGAACTGTTTTCAGCACCTCGGCAAATGGTGTCTCGCCATGCGCTACGTCGTCGCCGAGGTACCGAAGATCGAAAACCTTGGCCTGCCGGAGGTTATCAAGTCGATCGCCGAAGAGCACCGTGGCATCGTGCTCGTGGCCGGCACCACCGGCTGCGGCAAGTCCACCACCCTCGCCGGGATGATTGACCACATCAACAGCACCCAAAAGCGGCACATCATCACGATGGAGGATCCGGTCGAGTACGTGTTTGAGGACAACCAATGCATCATCGAGCAACGCGAAGTCGGCCTCGACACGCCGTCGTACGGTCACAGCCTGAAGCACGTCATGCGTCAGGATCCCGACGTGATCATGGTCGGCGAAATGCGCGACGCCACCAGTTTCCGCGCCGCGATGAGTGCTGCCGACACCGGGCACCTTGTCCTGTCCACCCTGCACACAATCGACGCCCCGCAGTCCATCTCGCGCGTGCTCGACTTCTTCCCCGCCGAGGAGCGCGAGTCGATTCGCAAGCAGATGCTCGGCACGCTCAAGGCAATCATCGTCCAGCGCATGACCGTGCGTAAAGATGGCGGCGTCATCCCGGCCATCGAGATCATGATCAACACCCCGACCGTCGCCAAGCTGATCAACGAAAACCGCCTCGAGAAACTCCACGCCGCCATTGAGACCGGCACGGATGAAGGCATGCAGAACTTCAACCAGTCGCTGTTCCAACTCGTCAAGGACGACATTATCACCAAGGAGGAAGCCCTCGAGAAGGCCACCAACGCCCAGGCACTCGAGATGAATTTCAAGGGGATCTTCCTCTCCGAGGGCAGCCGCATCCTCAACTGACAACTCCGCCGTTTGCCAGTTGCTCACACCGGGGTTTGCCGCCAAAATCACCGCGTGGCAACCCACTCGAAAAATCAAGCCCTCGGTCGCGTAGCATCGCTGCACCTTCACCCGCCCAGCGGGGGTGAACCGATGCTGCCTGTCGACTCTATCACGATCGAAACCAACGCCGGTATTGTCGGCAATACCCGATACTGGCAGCGCCAATCCCGCTCCACCGGCAAGCCGACCCATCGCCAAGTATCCCTGATCGAAAGAGAGCAGATCACAGAGCATGCAAATGCGCTTGGACTTCCAAGCATCGAAGCCGGGCTGGTTCGATCCAACATCGAGACCGAGGGCATCGACCTTGTAACCTTGGTGTGTCGCAAAATCCGCGTCGGCGAAGCCACTCTGTACATTACCTCACCTCGCGATCCTTGCCATAAAATGGACAAAATCACCCCTGGTCTGCGAGAACGGATGATGGACAACAAACAGGGCGTACTGGCCAGGGTTGTTCAATCCGGTGCCATCAAAATTGGCGATGCCATCCAACCCATCGACTGACATACCAATGACTTTTCGCTTCCCGACAAAGATCATTGCGCGGCTTGGCCTTGTCACCGCTACGCTTGGCCAAGCGGTCGAACCGGCCAAGCCGCTCGTCGCCACAACCCCCCGCGTACCGGCCATCGGCATCGAACTGGACGAAAACGTCCGCACTCAGCTCCGCGAGCGCACCGATGCACTTGGCGAAGCGATTCAGGCTCTGGCCAAACAGCATGCTGAAACACCGCCACTGCTCCACCATCTCCCCGACGTGCAGGTCTATCACAAGGCCGTTGACTGGGCGCTGAAGCACCGGATCTTTTTCAAGCCAAGCGAACTCAAAACCGCCGAGGATTTGCTCGTCGCTGGCAACAAACGCGCCGCGCAACTGGCCAACGGCAAAATGCCGTGGTCGCGCGCCACCGGCCTCGTCGTGCGTGGCTACGTCTCCCGCCTCGACGACTCGGTGCAGCCGTACGGACTGGTCATCCCCGAGTCGTTTTCCACCGACCCGTGGCGCAAACGGCGCCTCGACATCTGGCTGCACGGCCGCGACAACAAATTGAGCGAACTCAAGTTCATGGAGCAGCGCCGCACAAGTGCCGGGCAGTTCACCCCGCCCGACACAATCGTCCTCCACCCGTACGGCCGCTTCTGCAATGCCTTCAAGTTCGCAGGCGAAGTCGACGTCCTCGAGGCACTTACCCACGCGAAAACGCACTACCCCGTCGACGACAATCGCATGAGCCTGCGCGGCTTCTCGATGGGCGGCGGCGGTTGCTGGCACCTGGGCACCCACCTCGCCGCCGACTGGAGCGCCGTCGCGCCGGGAGCCGGATTTGCCGATGCGCTCGAGTACCTCGGCCTGGCCCGGAAAAACGCGCTGCCTCCGGCGTACGAACAGACTCTCTGGGGACTTTATGACGCCACAAAATATGCCGGCAACCTGTTCAACACCGTCACCGTCGCCTACAGCGGCGAACTCGACAAACAGCGGCAGGCCGCGGACATCATGGCCCGTCACCTCGCCGCCGAGGGCTTGGCTCTCCACCACGTCATCGGCCCGGACACCGGCCACAAGTATCACCCCGCCGCCAAGGCGGAAATCGACGAGCGCCTGAACGCCGCCGCTTCAAACGGCCGCAACCCGGTGCCGGCCAGGGTGCGGCTCCTCACGCAAACGCTGCGCTACAACCGGCAGGCCTGGGTTCAGGTCGACGGCCTCGAAGCGCATTGGCAACCGGCCCGCGTCGAGGCGCGCTTGGCGAGCAACGAACGCGTCGAGGTGACCACCGAAAACGTCTCGCGCCTGGTTTTGTCGATGCCGTCCGGGCTTTGCCCGCTGCGATCCGCCGGCAACCCCGTCGTCGTCATTGACGGAGACAAACTGTCCGGGGCACGCGTCCGCACCGACCGCTCTTGGGAGTCGCGCTTCGTGAAGGCGCTTGGCCGGTGGCGGGCCATCGGCCGGTTTGAATTCGTCGGCTTGGCCAAGCGCCCCGGCCTGCAGGGGCCGATTGACGACGCCTTCATGGGTCGGTTCCTGATGGTGCGCCCGACCGGCCAGGCGCGGAGTCCGCTGGCGGCCAAGTGGACGGCGGCGCAGCTTGGCCAGGCGCTGTCCGACTGGGAACTGCAGTTCCGCGCCAAGCCGCTCGTCAAGGACGACAACGACCTGGCCGCCACCGACATAGCCGACTGCAACCTCATCCTGTGGGGCGACCCGCAAAGCAACTCGGTCATCGCCCGTGTCATCGACTCGTTGCCGGTCAAGTGGAACGAAACCGCGCTGCGGCTTGGCCAAGCGGAAGCCGGGTCAGCAACGCACGCGCCGGTGTTGATCTACCCCA
Organism: uncultured Verrucomicrobiota bacterium; assembly: GCA_964459315.1. Classification (GTDB taxonomy): domain Bacteria; phylum Verrucomicrobiota; class Verrucomicrobiia; order Limisphaerales; family UBA1096; genus UBA1096. The sequence goes on along the minus strand of CAYWMH010000178.1, from coordinate 1,554 downwards.
ACCCGCTGAACCCCAGCCGCTACCTCGTGCTCAACTCCGGCTTCACCTTTAGCCGGTTCGGGCACATGAGCAACGCCACCCAGACCCCCAAGCTGCCCGACTGGGCGCTGGTCGACATGCGCCAGCCGTACAACGCCGGCGACCCCGCCTGCATCGCCGCCGCCGGTTTTTTCGACGAGCGCTGGCAGGCGCTCACGCCAGAGTGACACAGGCTGCGGGTTTGCCTCCGCGCACTTGGCCTGTCAGTTTTCCCGCATGCCAACTCGTTTTCCAGTTAGCCTCCTGCTAGCCCTGTCCGGCATCGCGCTCGGGACCAGCGCCGAGCCGGCCAAGCCAAGCGGTAGCCCGTCCATCCTGCCGTCGAGTTCGCGGCTTGAGGAACTTTGGAACCAGGGCGAGTTCACCGAGGGCGTCGCCGTCGCTGCCGACGGCTCAGTTTATTTCAGCGACATCCCAAGTGGCGAAGGCGCCTCCGGCAAGGTTTACAAATTCGATCCCAAGACCCGCAAAACGACTGTCCACTGTGCCGCCTCCGGCAAGAGCAACGGGCTGATGTTCGACCGCGCCGGCCGACTGATCGCTTGCTGTGGTGCAAACAACGGCCTCATGGCGCTTTGCGAAATCCTGCCCAACGGAAAACTGAAACTGCTCACCGGGCGATACAACGGCGGCCGCTATCTCTCGCCCAACGACCTCGTGATCTTGCCGGACGGGAAGATTTATTTCAGCGACCCACGCTATGTCGGCGGCGAAAAAGAGGAGCAGGACCAGATGGCCGTTTACCGGTACGACCCGGTGGACGGCTCCGTGCAACTCGCCATCGGCGCGAAACAAATCGAGAAGCCCAACGGCCTAGCCCTGTCGCCGGACGGCAATACACTTTACGTCGCAGAGAACAACAACGCACCGGGCGGGCGCATGACTTTGAACGCATTCAGGCTCCGCAGCGACGGCAGCCTGGGGCCAAAAAAAGTGATCGTCGATTTCGGCGACGAAGCCGGCATCGACGGCATGACGGTTGACGTGCAGGGAAACATATACGCCGCCGTGCGCTCAGCGCGCCGATTCGGCATCGTGGTGTACACCGACACCGGCCGCGAACTTGCCCGTATCCCGACGGCGACACTGCCGACCAACTGCTGTTTCGGCACCGGCGCGGAAGCCAACGTGCTTTACATCACCTCCGGCGGCGGTCTGTACCGCATCCCGATGAACGTCGCCGGCCACCACCCCGCCACCGCCCCCCAGGCCAAGGGCGACTGGGTGCCATTGTTTGACGGCCAGTCGGCCAAGGGCTGGACGCCGCGCGGCCAGGCGGACCGACTCGAAGCGGTCAACGGCGAACTGCATCTCTTCTCCACGGTGAATGTCTGGGTCGTTTCGGATGTGCAGATGGCCGACTTCGAGGTTGAGGTAGAAGTGAAACTCCCCGAGCAAGCCGCTGCAAAAGACGACCATTTCAACTCCGGACTGGGGTTTCGGCTGTTCGGTGAAACCGGAAAGCCCAAGGGCTACCAGTGCGAGATTGAGCGCGAGTCCGCCGGCAAAAACGGC
>CAYWMH010000177.1:0-5457 GCA_964459315.1 uncultured Verrucomicrobiota bacterium | reverse complement strand
GTAGGCCGATCACTCCGGCCTTAGAGGCGCTGTAGTGGGACGCCGTCGGGTTGCTCTCCTTGCCGGCGATCGAAGCGACGTTGACAATGCGCCCCCACCCCACCTTGAGCATCCCCGGCACGAATGCCCGACAGCAGAGGAAGACGCCGTAGAGGTCGATGTCCATCACGTCGCGCCACTCTTCCGGCGTGCATTCCCAAAGCATCTTGTTGACGCCCGCGATGCCGGCATTATTGACGAGGATGTCAATGTGGCCGTGTCGGCCAAGCGCTTGGCCAGCCGCAGCATCAACTGACTCCGGCTTGGCCAATTCGACGAGGTAGCTCGTCACCTCGCCATCATCAGCCAGCCGGGCCTTGGCCGCGTCGACCGCCGCTGCGTCACGATCCCAGAGCACGCATCGCGCGCCTTCGCGCAACAGGCGCTGCGCTGTTGCAAGGCCGATCCCCCGGGCACCGCCGGTCACCAACGCTGTTTTACCTTGTAAACTCATCTGAAGCCGCAGCGGGGATACGGTGCAGCAACTGGAAAATCAATCGAAATTACCGGTGATCAAATTGGCAAGTTGCTGGATCACTCGCGGGTAGGGGTAGTCGCGGTCCTGAAGGCGGTGGCGCAACCGGACACGCTGGGCGGCAAACTCGGCCTCGGCCTGAGCCTCCGCCCAAGCCCAATCCACCGTCCCGCGGAACGGAGGCAGCCGGTTTCCATCGCCAGAATGTTCGTTCGACACACGCATGACTGCAGACGCAAAATGCGCCATTTGGGTGTGACACCTCCGTGTGTCGAAGACCGGCAAGCCACTGGGTGGCAACCAGTTAACCGGATTGAGAAACAACCGGCGGAACAAGAATCCAAATCCATTCGATTTGTTCCAACCTTTAACTCGGCAATTCGAACGGTATCTTTAGAAAAAAGTCTACTTTCCCGGCGCTTCCGGCGGGATCATCCCGTTACCCTGCAAAATATAGTGGTAAAGGGCCTCGATCTGCCGATCCGCATCACCATCCAGCACGTCAAAAAGGGCGCTTCGGCCCTGGTTGAAGTATGCCGGCATCTTGGTTTGCGGGTCGGTCCGGAGCGGGTTGCGCATCCAGCGACGATAAAACTCCGGCAACAACCGGTCGCCGATCTTGGCCAAGTTGATCCCCCGTGCATCAAACACCTGCGCCGGTTTCAATGACCCGATGGCGTGGCAGCTGAAACAGAAAAAACCGCCGTTCGCCGAGACCAACTTACGGCCAATCTTCGCTTTCTCCGGTTCGACCGGTGGTTCCTCCTGGGTCACTGGCGGATGCCCGTTTAGCATGGCCAAGCCCTTGGCCAAGCCGCTGGCACGGGCCGGAAATGCCGGCATGCGCGAGTGCAGCCACGGCCTCGGCCGCTCACCCAGCCTCCCGCTCAACAATTTCTCTGCCCAGCCCGGCTTGAGCTTGCCGCCCAGCACGTCGACCGGAGGCACGCTCTCCATCTGGCCGTGGCAGTTGTGGCAGTTCGAGTCGGCGGTCTGCCGCAGGGCGAACTCCGCGAGGCTCGCCTGGGCAAGCGATGCCCTGCCCGAACCCAAAAACTGCCGCAACGCCAAGCGCTCCTCCGGCGCAAAACCAAACTGCACAGCGGACGATTCCGGCGACTCCGCTAGACAGCCCATTGCCAAGTCCGAAATCGCAGCAACCGAAAACGTGTTTTCCAACTTCATCGAATGGCAATTTAAGCAGCCGATTGAGCTGAGCAACTTTTTACCAGCGGCAATTTTGGAGGCATCGGAAGTCGGCGAACCCGTCTTGGTCGGAGTCGCTTTTGAAAACAAAAATGCTGCGAGCGCATTGGCCTCTTTTTCGGTCAGTGCGAAATTCGGCATGCGAATCCATTTATAGTGCACCTGCGGGTTTTGCAGGAACGCCGACAGCGCCCCCGCTTGGCCAAATTTCGGTTGCGCTTGGCCAAGCGCCAGCTTACCCGGTTCGGCCGGCTCTTTTTCGAGCGTGTGACAGGCGGCACAGTTTAATTGCTTGTACAAAGCATGCCCTGCCGAGATACCGACCTCATCCACCGGAACCGGCCTGGTGGGCTGCCCGCTTTTCAGCGAACCGAGATAGGCGGCGATCGCCCGGGCGTCCGCCTCGGCGGTCACTCCGTGCAGCATCGCCGGCATCTTCGCGCTTGGCCTCATTTTTTTTGGGTTACGCACCCAGTCGGCCATCCAGTCGATTCCCCGCCGAGAGCCGATCCCCTCAAACGCCGGCGCGTCCATCGCCAGTTCCGGCATGCCCTTCCCCGGGGCGCCAGTGGCGTGGCAGTTGAAACAACGATGCTCCGCCGCCAACTGCCGCCCACGCCGCAGCGCCGCCCCCTTGGCCAGGTTCTCGTTGGGCACGTGCTTCAGGTGCCTCGGCGGGATTGGTTCATTGCTGTAGTCGGGCGTCGACCAGTATAGCCGAAAGAAGGCGTCCCCCTTTTCCGGAGCAGTAAACGTCGCCTTCAGTGTGTTGCTTCGGGAGTTGAGCCGAATGCGCTTGGTCGGCTCGGTCATCACGCCGGTGCCGGTTGCCTCCATCACCGGTTTGCCGTTGAGTTCCAGATTGAGGCTACCGTTGAGTTCGGCCTGAAAAATGAACCGGTCACGCAGGTCAAGATGGATCACCCCCTCCCATTCAGCCGTGAACGGGCCCGGAGCAACGAACGGGCTCGGCACCTCACCCGCCGGCACGTACAGCATGAAATGCGGACGCACGGTGTGATCCGCAGCACCTCCGGAGGTGGATTGAAATTTGACGGCCAAGCCGTCCTGCAACGCCGGGGCATCCTCCGCGCTTGGCCAAGCGCTTGGCCAAGCGAGCGCGGCGATCAGGGTCGGCAGATACCGAACTTTCATCCCGTGTTGTCCGTCAGGCCAAACCAAGGTTGCCGAGAATCCGCAACACCGCCTTGCTTTTGTTGAGGGTGTAAAAGTGCAGGCCAGGCGCACCGCGATCGAGCAACTCGCGGCTCTGCGCCGTGGCGTACTCGATGCCGTACTCGCGGACTGCCTCGGCGTCGTCGCCCAGTTCGTCCAGCCTCGCAGCGAACGCCTCGGGGATTTTGGCCCCGCACATGGCGCTGAATTTTTTGATCTGCCCGGCGTTGGCCACCGGGATGATCCCGGGGAATAGCGGCGCTTCCACGCCGGCGGCACGCAGATAATCGGCCAGCCGAAAATAGTCGGCGTTGTCGAAAAACATCTGGGTGATGACCATGTCCGCACCGCAGCCGATTTTTCGGACGAGATGCTGCCAATCGACCTCTCGGCCTTCGCGGCAGTCGATGTGTCCCTCGGGAAAACCGGCCACCGTGACGCCAAAATCGCCACGACCGCGAATGTGCGTCACCAACTCGGAGGCAAACTCGAAGCCACCTTCCGTCTGCGACCAGTCCTCCCCCGGCGGCGGATCGCCGCGCAGCGCAAGGATGTTCTGGATGCCGCGGTTGTTCGCCTCGTCGAGGATGGCGTCGATCTCGTCCTGCGTGTGCTTGATGCAGGTGAGGTGCGCCATCGTGGTGAGGCTGAAGTCATTTTGAATCTGCTCGACGATCTCGAGGGTTTTCTCGCGGGTACTGCCGCCCGCACCGTAGGTGACCGAGGTGTAGTCCGGCTTGGCCGTCATCAGCGCCGGCAGAGTTTTGCCAAAAAACGTGGCCTCGCCTTCCGGGGTCTTGAACGGAAAAAACTCGAACGAGATCGTTGGTTTTCCCGCTGCCGCCTTTTCGGAATGAATGTCTCGAATGAATCGCATCCGCGCCGAAGGCTAAAGAAAACCCACCGGGAGTGAAAGTTCGGAAGCGGCTGGCACGCGGTCAGACGTCGCACACCTCGGCGGCATGGCGGAGGGCGGCCTCCTTGTCGTCCCAGTTGGGGATGAACTCCTGCGCGACGAAGCCTTCGAAGCCGGTGGCGAGGATGGCGCGCATCACGGCCGGGTAGTTGATCTCCTGCGTGTCGTCGAGTTCGGCGCGGCCCGGGTTGCCGGCCGTGTGGTAATGGCCGATGTACTCCTTGAGCTTGCCGATGTTGCGGATGATGTCCCCGTGCATGATCTGCACGTGGTAAACGTCGAACAGCAACTTGAGGTTGGGCGAGCCGACTTTTTTGATGGCCTCGATGCAAAAGTCGAGTTTGTCGCCCTGGTAGCCGGGGTGGCCCTTCATCGGGTGGCTGTCGTCCACCGAGTTAAGGTGCTCGAGGCAGATCGTGATGCCGTTTTTCTCTGCGTGGCCAACGATCTGTTTCCACGCCTGAACGCAGTTAGCCAAGGCCTGTCCGCGGTCGATGCCGGGCGTCTCCATGCCAACGAAGGTGATGACCCGCTTGGCCCCGAACCGCTTGGCCACGTCGATGCCGTCGGTCAATTTCGCGACACACATCTCGTGATTAGCCGGATCGTTCGGCCCCTTGGCAAAGCCGTGGCTGCCGACAAGCGAAATCTCCAGCCCGGCCTTGCGTGCTGCCGGGTAAAACTGCCGGCCGATGCCCTCGATACCTGTCAGGCCGATGTCCGCGCAGGTGGTAATGAGCTTCTCGGTCGGCATCGGGTTAAACGTCCAGCCCATGATTGACTGGCGAATACGCTTGTTACGGATCCTGTAACCCGGGGTGGCCGCCTTGCGGCTCGTCTGCGCGCGCGCGGGGATGGCGGCCGCGGCGAACGCAGCGGTGGCACCGGCCTTGATCATGCCCCGGCGGGAAATGGGATGGGTGTTCATTGGCAAATTTGGCTTGTTCGGGCGATTGAAACGCACCGGGCGGCACAAGGCAAGCGCTTGGCCAAGCACGCGAAAAAAAAGCCCGGGCAGGACGCCCGGACTTTGTTTGGTTTGGTTGGTGTGGGTAAAGGATCAATGCTCCGGGAAATCGGCCATCCACCTTGGCCAAGCTGGCTTGTAGCCGCCATAATCCCGCTGCCAATTACGGTGCCATTGAAGTTTCCACAGTTTCTTGATCGGCACATGCCGTACGGAGTGATCCATGAACACTCCCTGGATGCCGCCGTTGTGTCGGTCCATGGCAAAATGTTTCATCTCCTGATTGAAGCCGCTCCACTCTCCATTGTACAGAGGCGGCGCCATGCGGCTCCTCATCGGCCCGCCGCCGCGCCACATCATGTCCATGAACATCGGGATCTGGTTCAGGTCGTGGCCGGCGGGATTGATCGTGCGCCAATGCCACTCCTTGCTGCGGCCCTGGATGTCGCGCGGCGCGTTGTAAAGCCAGTTGTTGTTGCCGTAGCTCGCCCGTGTCGGGATGGGCTGGCCCGAGATGCCGCCGTGCTTGAAGGAGGCATTCCAACTGCCGACCGCGTCCCAAGAATCCCGCTTGTACTTGTCCACGGGTTTTAACGCGTAGTTTGGGGAGCGATTACTCCGGCCCAATTTCGCGACTGGGCACAGCAGGATATCCTGCTTGCGCCAAAACTTCTCCAG
>CAYWMH010000176.1:0-5486 GCA_964459315.1 uncultured Verrucomicrobiota bacterium | reverse complement strand
CCCCGGACGCCATCGACAAGGAAATCTCCGGACACCATCACCTGTTGATCAATGTCGACAAGCTGCCGAACCTGGACCTGCCCCTCGCGGCCAGCGAGAACATTCGGCATTTTGGCGGAGGCCAGACTGAGGTGACGCTGGAGTTGCCCCCCGGCAAGCACACTCTCCAACTCGTGCTCGGCGACTGGATCCACCTGGCACACGACCCGCCGGTGATCTCCGAGAAAATCACGATCACGGTGAAGGAATAAATCGCCCGACAAAAACTTTCGCAAAGCCCCGGCCCAGCGCCGGGGTTTTTTTGTGCGCTTGACCCCGGCCCGCCGCCGCCGCACAAAAAGCGCATGACCTTCCGTACCGTGTTGGCGCTTGGCTTGGGTGTGTCGCTTGGCCAGGCGGCTGCCGCCGACTACTCGCTCCGGGTCGACGCCGGGGAACACAACCGCCGAAACACCCCGGTCACCTTTCCGCTGCCGGCGCTTGGCCAGGCGGAGTGGCAGCTCACCGGCCCCGGCGGCCAACCGGTGGCCATCCAGCCGGACGACCGAGGCACGGCCACCTTCATCGTCGGCCGCCTCGCCGCCTTCCAGACGGCCGTTTACAAGCTCGCCCCCGCGGCCAGGCCGACCCACGCCGAGGCCGTCCGCCTGACCAAGCGGGACGGCAAGTTGGAGGTTACCATCGGCGACCGGACGGTGCTGCATTACCAGGCGGAGAAAAGCGAGTTGCCGCGAGCCGACCTCGAGCCGATCTATCGCCGGGGCGGCTACATCCACCCGGTCCTGACACCCGGCGGCACGGTTATCACCGACGACTACCCGCACAACCACAAGCATCACCACGGCATCTGGTTTCCGTGGACGAAAACGATGTTCGAGGGACGAAAGCCGGACTTTTGGAACATGGGTAGCGGCACTGGCACGGTCGAGTTCACCGGCCTGACCGGCCAATGGAGCGGCCCCGTGCATGCCGGGTTCTCGAGCACGCACCAGTTCGTCGACCTCATCGCCAAGCCCCGCAAGGTTGCCCTGACCGAGACGTGGCGCGTGCGGGTCTTCGCCGCTTCGCCGGCGTATCACCTTTTCGAGTTGGAGTCGGTGCAGCGCTGTGCCGGCGAAAGCAAAATCAAGTTCCCGCAATACCGCTACGGTGGGCTGGGCTTCCGCGGCCACGGCGAATGGGACGGCCGCGAAAACTGTTTCTACCTCACGGCCAACGGCGAGAGTGATCGCGTCAAGGGCCACGCAACTCGCGCCCGCTGGTGCCACGTCGGCGGGCGAACCGGCGGCAAGTGGGGCGGGATCGGCGTGCTGTGCCACCCGTCCAACTTCCGGTTCCCGCAGCCGATGCGGATTCACCCGACCGAGCCGTTCTTCAACTTCGCCCCGTCGCAGGCCGGCGACTGGGAAATCAAGCCGGGCGAGGAGTATGTGTCGCGCTACCGCTTCGTCGTTACGGACGGCAAACCGGACGCTGAACTGCTCGAGCGCCTCTGGCGCGACTACGCCCACCCGCCCCGGGTCGAGGTGCACGCCGCCAAGTGATGCTGCTTGGCCAAGCACGCACTACTCACCGCTTACTGCTTACGGCTCACTTCAAAAACGTCACCGCGCCGGTTGCGGCTGAGAGGAGCAGCAGCAGGAGCACCGCTCGCGGCTTGGCCAAGCCGGCGCGGACGAAGCGGTGGGAGAAGTGGTTGTTGTCGCCAACCCACACCGCTTGGCCAAGCCGGCGGCGGATGAGGATCACCGAGACCAGGTCGGCCAGCGGCACGGCCAGCACCAGCAGCGGGGCGGCCACCAGCCACTTGTGCGGGCTGACGGCGGAGTAAAAGTCGGGGAGAATCGCCAGCACCGCGAGCAGAAAGCCGACGACGTGGCTGCCGCCATCGCCGAGGAACACGCCGCCTCGCGGGAAGTTGAACGGCAGAAACCCGGCCAGCGCGCCGGTGAACAGGAATGCCAGCGACGCCACGAGGTATTGCCCCTCCAGCCCGGCGTGCCACGCGAAAAACCAGCCGCCGATCAGCCCCAGCCCGGCGCACAGGCCGTTCATGTTGTCCTGAAAATTGACGGAGTTCGTGACGGTCAAGATCCACAGCACCGTGATGGCGTAGCTGAAGGCCGGGCTCTCGACGAACATCGTCACGCGGATGTCGCTCGCGGCGACCGCGAGCGCAATGATCACCTGCCCGGCGAATTTCCACTTGGGCGACAGATCGCGCCGGTCGTCGACGATGCCAAGTGCCAGCATGGCCGCCGCGCCACCGAGGATGGCGGCGAGTTGCCAGCCGCGCTTGGCCAAGCCGTGTGCCAAGACGTGGGAGAAAGATTCCGGCAACGGTCCCAGCCAAACCCATGCAGCGGCCCCGGCGAGCGGCACGGCCAGGCCTGTCACCACGGCGAGGCCGCCGGCGAGCGGGACGGGATGCGTGTGAATTTTCCGGTGACCCGGCGCGTCCACCAGACCGACATGTTCACACCATCGTCTCCACAACGGCATGGAGGCCGCGCAAATCGCCGCGCCCCCGACAAGCGCCAACAGGTAAAGTCCAACCGGAAACATGAACTGCCCGGTTGGTTACGGAAAAGCGGCTTGGCCGTCGAGTCTCGATGGGCTTTTTTGAGGAACGGCTCGACAGATAGGTGCGGGTGTGCACCATTCGCGCCACGCATGCACAGAACCAAGCGAGGCCAATCGTTGTGCGTCATTAGCCTGGCGGCGGCCGGATTTTTACTGCCGGCACAGGCTGCGGATGACGCGAAATTGATCGCCGAGGGCAAGGCTCTCTTTCAGGCCAAAGTCTGTTTCACCTGCCATCAGGTGGACGAAAGCGTACCAGCTCCGGCAGGGATCGCCATGAAGGCGCCCAAGTTCATGGGCGAGTTTTGGGGCAAACAACGGGCCGTCACCCTGGGCTACGGCGGCAAGGAGGCGACGGTGACGTTCGACGAGGCGTACTTCGCCGAGTCGATCCGCAAGCCGATGGACAAGGTGGCCAAGGAGTCCGCCGCGCCGATGCCGCCGCCGCCCGCCGTCAGCGACACCGAGATGAAGGCGCTCATCGCCTACGTCCGCTCGCTCAGCGAGTCCGGCGGCGCGGAGGATCCCGCCGGGCTGATCGCCAAGGGCAAAATCAACCAGTTCACCTTTGCCGCCTACAAGGGCTCGTGGAACGAACTGCCGGACTTTTCCCAACTCAAGCCGTTCAAGACCGGCAAGGCCGCGAGCGGCACGGCCGACCCCGGCTTGGCCGGCGTGAGCGAAAACTTCGGCGTGGTGTTTGAGGGCGAAATCGACATCGCCCGGAAGGGCGACTACTCGTTCAACCTCGGTTCCGACGACGGCTCGCGCCTTTACATCAACGGCAAGCTGGTCGTCGACAACGACGGCGTCCACAGCATGCGGGCCAAGAAGGGCAGCATCGCGCTTGAGCCGGGCGCCGCGAAGTTGAGGCTAGAGTATTTCGAGAGAGGCGGCGAGGAACGGCTTGCGCTCGACATGTCTGGCCCCGGCATAAAGCGGCTGCAGTTGGCCAAGCAGACCATACAGCCGCCACGCCGCGGGCCGGCCTTCCCGACCGGCAACCCAATCGCCGTCACCGACGAGGCGCGCGTCTACCGCAACTTCATCGAAGGCGCCAGCCCGCGCGGCATCGGCGTCGGCTATCCGGAGAAGGTGAACCTCTGCTTCGATGCCAACACGATGCAGATCGCGATGCTTTGGCACGGCGCTTTTATGGATGCGGCGCGGCACTGGAATGGCCGCGGTCAGGGCTTCCAGCGACCTTCCGGGCATTATCTTATCCAACTCACCCGCGACCAGCCGTTTGCGCAGCTCAATAGCGCGGACGCCCCTTGGCCAAGGGCTGAGGGGCGCGACACTCGTGCCAAGGGCCTGACATTTCGTGGTTACTCTCTGATGCCCAAACAACGTCGCCCGATCTTCGATTACCAAATCGGGGACGACCTGCGGGTGGCCGATTACGCCGAGCCGGCCGCTGGCGCACTGCCGTCGATCACCCGCCGGCTTCGCATCCGCGGGAACGGCGAGGTGTGGTACCTCGCCGCTGCCGGCGAGTCGATCACTGAGGAGGACGGCGGCTACAATATCGGCGGCTCGATGCTGCGCGTCAGCTTCCCGGAACTGGAGGCCAAGCCGCTGATCCGCGAGAGCGGCGGCCGCCAGGAACTGCTCATCCAGCTCAACGTCGAAGACCAAGCGACCCTCAAGCAGCGTTACGAATGGAACCTGTAACCACGAAAACCCAACTGTTTTTCAGATGATGAACCAAGTGACCCGCTTCGCATTGCTCGCCGGCCTTGCGCTTGGCCAAGCGGCCGCCACGCGCGCCGCCGACCCGGTTGAGTCCGACTATTACCAGATCGATGCCATCCCAATGCCGGACGGCATTGTGGTGGAGACCAGCGGCATCGAGATGATGCCGGACGGCAAGCTGGCCGTCTGCGGTCGACGCGGCAACGTCTACGTCCTGTCCGACCCGTTCGGGCCACCGGACAAGATTCAATGGACGCTCTACGCCGAGGGGCTGCACGAGCCGCTGAACCTTGCCTTCACCGACGGCTGGCTGTACTGCACCCAGCGCGGCGAGTTGACCCGCATGAGGGACATCAACGACGACGATCGAGCCGACGTTTTCGAGACGGTCAACGACGGTTGGGGCATCACCGGCGACTACCACGAGTACGCCTTCGGCACCCGGCCCGACCCGAACGGTGACATGTGGATCGTGCTCTGCCTCACCGGCTCGTTCTCCAGCCAGATCGACTATCGCGGCTGGTGCGTCCGGGTGACGAAAGAGGGCGAACTGATCCCAACCGCCAGCGGCATTCGCTCCCCCGGCGGCATCGGGCTGAACCATTTGGGCGAGGCGTTTTTCGCCGACAACCAGGGGCCGTGGAACGGCTCCAGCTCCCTCAAGCCGCTCTCGCATGGTTCGTTCCAGGGCCACCCCGGAGGCTTCCGTTGGTACGACACCCCGGCGGCCAAGGCGTCGATGGTTAGGCGCCCGACCGAGCCGAAGACGAACAGTCGGTGGGTGGCCGAGCGGACAAAAATCCCCGAACTCGTGCCGTCAGCCATCGTGTTCCCGCACGGCATCCTGGGCAACTCCACCGCCGGATTCGCCTATGATAGCAACGGCAAATTCGGCCCGTTCAAGAACCAGTTGCTCGTCTGTGACCAGACCTTCTCGGTGGTCAACCGCGCCTTTCTCGAGAAGGTGAACGGCGTCTACCAGGGCGCAGCTTTCTCGTTCTTGAAGGGTTTCGGCTCCGGGAACATCAGCGCCTACATGCATCCCAACGGCACGTTGTTTGTCGGTGGCACCGACCGGGGCTGGGGCGCGCGGGGCGGCAAGCGGTTCGCGCTCGACCGCGTGACGTGGAAGGGCGGCGTGCCGTTCGAGATTCACGAGATGCGCGCCAAGCCGGACGGCTTCGAGCTGACCTTCACGCACGAGGTGG
>CAYWMH010000175.1:3967-5541 GCA_964459315.1 uncultured Verrucomicrobiota bacterium | reverse complement strand
GCCCGGTTCGGGGTGAGTGGGTTCAAGGAAAAGGGCCGGTTTGGTTCGGCTCTGAGGCAGATTCCGACCACACTACTCACATTTGAACAGATCGGGCTTCCGCCCTCCGTGAAGGAGTTGCTGTACAAGCCTCGTGGCATGGTTTTGGTGACCGGGCCCACCGGTTCCGGCAAAAGTACCACCCTGGCCTCAATGATTGATATCATCAACATCGAGCGAGATGACGCCCACATCGTCACCGTGGAGGATCCGATCGAGTTTTATCACAACCACAAGAATGCCCTTATAACCCAGCGCGAGATTCATGTGGATGTACCCAGCTTTGGGGAGGCGCTGCGCCGTGTTTTGCGGCAGGATCCCGACATCATTCTCGTGGGCGAAATGCGTGATCTCGAAACAATCGAGGCGGCCATAACCGCTGCGGAAACGGGACACCTTGTCTTTGGCACTCTTCACACGACGGGCGCCGCAAAGACGATTGATCGTGTCGTGAACGCATTTCCGACGAACCAGCAGAACACGATTCGTATCCAGTTGTCCACGGTGCTGCAGTCGGTTATCTCCCAGTTGCTCTGTCCGCGTGCGGATAAGCCGGGGCGTGTGGCCGTGTTCGAGATCATGAACTGGACCCCGTCAATCTCCGCGCTGATACGTGACAACAAGACTTACCGGATAAACTCCGATATCCAGACTGGTGCCAAGTACGGCATGGTGAACCTTGATTCGTACCTGTTGGAAAAATACCAGACCGGCCTGATTGCAGAGGATGAGGTCATCACCAAGGCGCAGGATCCAGGGACCATCATGGACAAACTCCGGGCGGTGCAGGCGGGGATGGCGGCTGAGGAGGAAGAAGAGGAAGCCTGATGGCGGATTATCTGTCCATTCCCCTGTTGGTGCTGATAGCGGAGCAGAATTTACTGGACGAGTTCCAGATTGAGGAGGCCGCCGGCGAGGTAGAGACCAACGGGGTGACCGCCTTCCAGGCATTGCTGGATCTGGGATACCTGGATGCAGACCAGATCATCCAGGCGATGTGCGACCATCTTGGCGCCGAGTCGATGGATCTCAAAGATGCCATGATAACGGCGGAATTAACCAAGCTGTTGCCGTCCGGATTGGCCAGGCAGTACAAGTGCGTTCCGGTGTCCCATTTCGACCCGACATTGCAGGTGGCTTTCGCGGATCCGCTCGACCCGGCTGCAATCGATGAGATCGGCTTTACAACCGGTTTGGACGTTCAAGTCGTGGTGGCCGATCCGGCCCAGGTGGTGGCTGCAGTCAAGGAGCATTACGGCGAGGACGAGGCGGATGCCGCAGCCGATGGGGCTGCCTTTGATGAAATCCTGAAGGAGATGGGCGTGGACTCATCCGACGATGGAAAAATTGAGGTTGAAGATATTGAGCAGATAGACGTCTCCGGCGATGAGCGCGACATTGCCGCCTTCGTGGACGCCGTGTTGGTGGCGGCCATCGGAGATCGTGCCAGCGACATTCACTTCGAGCCGTTCGAGAACGATTTCAAGATCCGGGCCCGTGTGGATGGGGCGCTCTACGAGTTGACAAGCCCCCCT
>CAYWMH010000175.1:3588-3957 GCA_964459315.1 uncultured Verrucomicrobiota bacterium | reverse complement strand
GACGCAGTTTGGCGAGTCGGTCGTGCTGCGTGTGCTGGATCGCGAGGCCATCAAGCTGGACTTGGACGCCCTTGGTTTTCCGGATGCCATGCTGTCCAAAATTAAAGAAATCGCGAGAACGCCCAATGGTATTTTTATCGTGACCGGGCCGACAGGTTCGGGAAAAACCACAACACTCTATTCTACGCTTCACGAGGTAAACTCCATCGGTGACAAGATTTTATCGGTGGAGGATCCGGTCGAGTTCGACATTGACGGCATCATGCAGGTTCCTGTTCGGGAAGCCATCGGGATGACATTCGCAGCTGGCCTACGGGCATTTCTTCGTCAGGATCCTGATATCATCATGGTGGGGGAGATGCGTGATCT
>CAYWMH010000175.1:0-3538 GCA_964459315.1 uncultured Verrucomicrobiota bacterium | reverse complement strand
GCCGTCACGCGCTTGCTGGACATGGGGGGGGAGCCGTTCCTTATCTCATCAACCCTCCTGTGTGTGCTTGCGCAGCGGCTGATCCGGACCATCTGCAACAAATGTAGAAGCCCGTTTGAACCCACCGACAAGCAGCTCGAATTGCTGGGCTTGACCCAGTCTGGCATGGGCGACTCCCAGTTTCATTACGGTCGGGGTTGTTCATCCTGTCACGACACCGGCTATTCCGGGCGACGCGGTATTTTTGAGTTCTTGACGATCAACGACGAGATACGGGATTTGATCAACCAGGTTGCGCCGACCATTGTCATCCGCCAAAAAGCCGTCGAGCAGGGGATGAGCACTATGAGACAAGATGGCTTGCGCGGCATTCACGATGGTGATACGACCGTGGAAGAGGTGCTCCGCTACACGTAAACGAGCAGGACGCATATATGGCCACTTTCCAATACGAGGCGCTGAACGCCAAGAGCGGGAAAACCGAGAAGGGCGAGTTGAATGTTGCCAGCCAGTCCGAGGCCCTGGCTCGCCTTCAGGAGATGGGCTTGGCTCCCATCAAGGTTGATTCTGTCAAGAAGGAGCATTCCAAGAAGGCCAAGGCCAAACGGGGCGCGACCAAGGGCAAAAAAGGGGCCAAGAAGGGCCTTGGGGATATGGAGATCAACATCCCCGGGTTGAGCGGTAGGGTTAAGGAAAAGAACCTCACCATCTTCACCCGCCAATTGGCCCAGTTGACATCCGCGGGGTTGCCCCTACTGAGTGGCCTCAGAGTGCTCGAGAGGCAGGAGAAAAATCCCACGCTGCGACGTGTGCTGGGCGAATTGTCCGAGGTGATCGAGGGAGGCGGCACCTTTTCCGAGGGCTTGGCCCAGCACACCAAGGTGTTCAACAAGCTGTTCGTGAGCATGGTCAAGGCGGGCGAGTTGGGCGGTGTGCTGGAAGTGGTGCTGGATCGCCTGGCCCAGTTCATGGAGAAGGCCATGCGAATTAAGGGGAAGGTCAAGGCCGCCATGTTTTACCCGATCGCAGTGCTCGTGGTCGCGATCGTCATCATGGGCGTTCTGCTGGTGTTCGTCATCCCCAAGTTCAAGGATGTGTTTGCCGAGATGATGGGGACGGGGCTTCCAGAATTCACGACAATTGTCCTGAACATCAGTGACACAGTTAAAAATAACGCCATGGGCACATTGTCCGGCATGTTCGCCACTTTGTTCACCTTCGCCATGATTGGTCGCTCCAACTTCGGCCGTTACATTCTGGACAAGATGAGCCTGTTTTTCCCAATCATCGGTCCCGTGGTTGAAAAGGTGGCCATTGCCCGATTCGCGCGCACCCTTGGCACGCTGATCAATTCCGGTGTGCCGATCCTTCAGGCCCTCAACATCGTCAAGGACACCTCCGGCAACGTCGTGGTGGCGCGAGCCGTTCAGGATGTCCATGACAGCGTCAAGGAGGGCGAGACCATTGTCGCGCCATTGGAGGCTTCTGGCGTGTTTCCCCCGATGGTCGTCAGCATGGTGGATGTCGGCGAAAAAACAGGTGATATGCCCCAGATGCTTGAGAAGATCGCCGACACGTACGATGAGGAGGTGGATCGTGCCGTCGAGTCACTCACCTCGTTGATCGAGCCGATCATGATCGTCTTCCTGGCCGTCATCGTCGGCAGCATCGTGATCGCCATGTTCCTGCCGCTGATCAAGATGATCGAGGGCATCGAGTAACAGAACCAAGGGCAACCCCGCTTGGCCAAGCGGCATGGGCCGGGTAGGATTTGTTGGGCGTGAATTGCAAGGCTGACAAAAAGGACCTCACCCGCCGCTTGGTAGAAATTGTCGGTGACGATGCCGTGCTCGCCGACGAACAGGAACTTGTCGTTTACGAGTGCGACGCCTACACCCTCCAAAAAAACCTCCCCACCGCCGTTGTGCTGCCCAAGTCGGCGCGGGAAGTGGCCGCGATTGTTCGCCTGTGTGCCGAACTGGATTTGCCCATCATCCCGCGCGGGGCCGGCACGAGCCTGAGCGGCGCCGTGTTGGCGGTTGATGGTGGTGTCATGATCGCCCTCACGCGGATGAACCGCGTGCTGAACGTCGATCCGCGAAACCGCCGGGCTTTGGTCGAGGCCGGCTGCGTGAACGCCTGGATCACCCGCGATGCGGAAAAGCACGGTCTGTTTTACGCCCCCGATCCGTCGAGCCAGCCGGCCTGCACGATCGGCGGCAACATTGCCACCAACTCCGGAGGGCCGCACACGCTGAAAAACGGCGTCACCACCAACCACGTGCTCGGCTACGAGATGGTGCTGACCGACGGCACGGTTGAGTGGCTCGGTGTCGAGCCGGACGGTGGCGAGGAGGTGGGCGGCTACGACCTGCGTGGCGCCGGCATCGGCTCGGAAGGCATGTTCGGCGTCGTGACTCGCGCGCTGGTGCGTCTCTCCAAAACTCCCCCGGCGTTCAAGACGTTCCTGGGCGTGATCGACAGCGTGGAACAGGCCAGCCGGGCGGTGAGCGATATCATCGCCGCCGGCATCGTGCCTGCCGCGCTCGAGATGATGGATCAACTGATCACGCAGGCGCTGGAGGAGGCGTATCGATTCGGCTTCCCGCTCGATGCGGGAGCGGTGCTGATCGTTGAACTGGACGGCTTGGCCAACGGCGTCGAGCAGCAGGCCAGGCAGGTGGATGAAATCTGCCGTCAAAACAAGGCCAGCGAAGTACGCTTGGCCAGGGACGATGCCGAGCGCGCCGCGCTGTGGAAATGCCGCAAGCGCGCCTTCGGGGCGATTGGCCGCCTGAGCCCGAATTATGTCACGCAGGACGGCGTCGTGCCGCGCGGCAAACTGCCGGAGATCATGCGGTTCATCCGCACCGTCAGCGAGCGGTATGACCTGCGGATTCCCAACGTATTTCACGCCGGCGACGGCAACATCCACCCTTTGATCCTGTACGATGAGCGCGACCCGGCCCAGGTAAAGCGCGCCCTGCAGGCCGGCGACGATATCCTCGGCAAATGCATCGAACTGGGCGGCAGCGTCACCGGCGAGCACGGCATCGGCGCAGAGAAAATCGACTTCATGTCGAGGCAGTTTACCAGGGACGATCTCGACGCCATGCAGCAATTGCGGCGTATTTTCGACCCGGGAAAGCGGTGTAACCCCCACAAAATGTTTCCCGGCGCCAAGCGCTGCGCCGAGTTCGCCCAGAAGAAACAGGTCGCCGTATGAGGCTCAAGCCGCGTATCATTTCTGAGTTGCAGGAGTTGCTGCCCCGTTCGCGGGGTGTGGATGCGGTTCTGCTGGATTCCGTTGCGAATCTCATCGAGCACGTGCCGGGGGACATGACCGCGACCGTGCAGGCCGGGATGCGCCTGGCGGATTTTCAGGCACGCTTGGCCAAGGCGGGCCAATGGCTGCCGGTCGATCCGCCCAATCCGAAAACGATGACCATCGGCGGCTTGCTCGCGGCACACCTGAACGGGCCGCGGCGGTTTGGTTGCGGGACGATTCGCGACTGGCTCATCGGCCTGGCTGTGGTGA
>CAYWMH010000174.1:0-5565 GCA_964459315.1 uncultured Verrucomicrobiota bacterium | reverse complement strand
ACGGCATCAACGTGTACGAGGTGTGCCCCGGCGTGATCGCCTCCGACATGACCGCGCCGGTGAAGGAAAAATACGACCAGCTCATCGCCGACGGATTGACGCCGATCCGCCGCTGGGGCGAGCCAAGTGACGTCGGCCGGGCGGTCGCCGCTCTGGCTCGCGATGCGTTCCCGTTCACCACCGGCGAGGTCTTCAACGTGGACGGCGGCTTTCACGTGCGCACACTTTAACCGATGGCCATCAGGATCGATCGCAAACTCACGCCGCGAAAGCTGGTTCCGAAACTGGAACGGTTCTTCGAGCTGTCCGGGCAGAAGATTTTGTCCATTCAAAAAAGCTGGCGCGCGGCCAAGGGCACGCCGGTGTTTACCGTGAACGGCGAATACACCACGCGCGGCTGGACCGAGTGGACGCAAGGTTTTCAATACGGCTCGGCCGTGCTGCAGTACGACGCCACCGGCGACGAGCGGTTCCTGAAGATCGGTCGCCGCGGCACGGTTCAGCACATGGCGTCGCACGTGTCGCACACCGGCGTGCACGACCACGGGTTCAACAACGTCTCCACCTACGGCAACCTGCGCCGACTCATGCGGGAGGGTAAACTCGCCCACGACCCGAGCGAGATGGAGTTTTACGAGCTGGCGCTCAAGGTCTCCGGTGCCGTGCAGGCGGCGCGCTGGACCGGCATCCCGGGCGGCGGCTACATTTACTCGTTCAACGGGCCCCATTCGCTGTTCATCGATACAGTCCGCTCGCTCCGCTCGCTTGCCGTCGCTCATCAGCTTGGTCACGCGCTGATGGGTGAGCGGGACCGCAAAATCTCACTGCTTGGCCGGCTCGTGCAGCACGCCGGGGCAACAGCGGCGTACGGGGTTTATTACGGCGACGGCCGCGATGCGTACGACGTGCGCGGCCGAACGGCGCACGAGAGCGTTTTCAACCTGAACGATGGCAGCTACCGCTGCCCGAATTCGCAGCAGGGTTACTCGCCGTTCAGCACATGGACGCGAGGTCTGGCCTGGGCAGTCTGCGGCTACGCGGAACAGCTCGAGTTTTTCCGCACGCTCACGGATGCCGCGCTCAAGCCGCTCGGAGGCCGGCGCAAGTTGACCGCCATGATGCTCAAGGCGGCCACCGCCACCGCCGATTTTTACATCGCCAACAGTTGCACCGATGGCGTCCCCGCCTGGGACACCGGCGCGCCGCAGCTGCACCGCCTGGGCGACTACCTGGTCAAGCGCTCGAACCCCCACAACGCCGTCGAGCCGGTCGACTCCTCCGCGGCGGCGATCGCGGCGCAGGGCTTGATCCGCTTGGGCAACTACCTGCTCAACACCGGCAAAAAAGCGGACGGCACGCGCTGCCGGCAGGCCGGCTTGACCATCGCCCACACCTTGTTGCAGGCACCGTATCTCTCCACGGATGCCCGGCACCAGGGCCTGTTGCTGCACTCGGTTTATCATCGACCCAACGGCTGGGATCACGTCCCGCGCGGCCGCAAAATCCCGTGCGGCGAAAGCTCGATGTGGGGCGACTACCACGCCCGCGAACTGGCGCTGATTCTCCTACGCGAGGCGCGCGGCGAATGTTACCTCACCTTTTTCGACTACTGATCCAGCGTGGCCGAGCCGTTCAAACTTACGCGTATTCCGTCGCTGAAAACTCCGCAGGCGTTTCGCGACCATGCGGCCGCGCTTGGTCTCGACCTGCCGTGCGACGACGCGATTCTGCCCGCCGGCGAGTCGCCCTTGGCCAAGCCGCTCGACCGCATCACCCTCGGCGGCAAAACGCCTGGCAACCGCATCGCCATCCACCCGATGGAGGGCTGGGACGGCACAACCACCGGCGGCGTGACCGACGAGATGACCCGTCGCTGGCGCCGCTTCGGCGAGAGCGGGGCCAAGCTCATTCTCGGTGGCGAGGCGATGGCCGTCCGCCCCGACGGCCGGGCCAACCCGAACCAACTCATCCTCAACGAGGAGAACCAATCCGTCATCGCCGGGTTGAGAGACACGTTGATCGTGGCGCACGGGGAGCGCTTCGGCTCAACCGATGACTTGGCGATTGGCTTTCAGCTCACGCACTCGGGACGCTTCTGCCGTCCCAACGAGAAAACCAAATTCGAGCCGCGAGTCGCCTATCGGCATCCAATCCTCGACGCGAAATTTCACCTTACCAGCAACGACCAGGTATGGACCGACGACGAGATCGCCGGTCTTATCGGCGACTACGTCCGCGCCGCTCGGCTCGCCGCCGGGGCGGGGGCGGACTTCATCGACCTCAAGCATTGTCACGGCTATTTGCTGCACGAATTTCTCAGCGCCCGCACGCGGCCCGGCCGGTACGGCGGCTCGTTTGAGAACCGCACCCGCATCCTGCGCGAGATAATCGACGGCATCCGCTCCGACGGGAACGACATCGATGTGATCGTTCGAGTGAGTGCGTTTGACTTCGTGCCGTTCCGGGCTGATCCAACCCGGGCGCAGCCGGGCAAACTCGGCCCCGGCGTCCCGGACGATTTCTCCCACTGCCTTCCGTACCATTATGGGTTCGGGCTGGATCCCGCCAACCCGCTGCAGGTGGATCTCACGGAGCCGAAGCAGTTCGTGAAACTGTGCGCCGACTTGGGGGTCAAACTGGTCAGCCTCAGCGCCGGTTCGCCGTATTACAACCCGCACATCCAGCGACCCGCCGCCTATCCGCCTTCGGACGGTTACCAGCCGGCGCACGATCCGCTTGTTGATGTTGAGCGGCAGGTTCAGGTCGTCAGACAACTCCGCGAGTCGGCACCCGCCGACCTCGCCATTGCCGGGTGCGCCTACAGCTACTTGCAGGATTTTTTGCCGCACGTGACGCAGCGTCTCGTCAGCGAAGGGTGGGTCGATGTGGTCGGACTGGGGCGGATGGTTTTGAGTTACCCGGACATGCTCCCCGACGCGATGGCCAACGGCGCGCTGACATCCAAGCGCATCTGCCGCACATTCAGCGACTGCACCACCGGCCCGCGCAACGGCCTCGTCAGCGGCTGCTACCCGCTGGATGACCATTACAAAAACCGCCCCGAGGCCGATCAGCTAAAGCAGGTTAAAAAGTCGCTTTAGACGAACGCTGACAACTGTGATCATTCATCCCAGCCAAGCGCCGGATGCCGTTCAGCGGCAGTTACTCGACGCGCTCCGGCTTGGCCAAGTGCCGCCCCGGTTTTTGTACGACGGCGAACGGCAGACGCAAAAGTGGCTGGCGGTGCACCGGGCGCATTCGCTGTCGCGAACGGATGCCGGGGTGCAGTCGATTTACGATCAGGCGTTTGGCTTGCTTGGCCAAGCGCCGGGCGGGTCGGTTTGCCTCGTTGGCTTGGGTTGCGGCGGCGGTCAAAAGGACACACGGTGCCTGGCCACATTAAAGTCAATTCACCCGATCGTCGATTACGTGCCGTGCGATGTTAGCCGAGCAATGGTGCAGGTGGCGCGCGAGGCCGCAGCGGCGGAGTTGCCGCTTGAGCGCATCCACCCGATTGTGTGCGACTTGGCTAACGCGCCTGACCTTGGCCAATTGCTCGATACGATCGTTTCGCCGGAAACCAAGCAAGTGTTCACCTTCTTTGGGATGATCCCGAACCTTGAGCCGGACGTGATTCTGCCGCGCTTGGCCGCGCTGCTGCGCGACGGCGACCAACTGCTGATCAGCGCTAATCTCGCGCCCGGCCACGATTATCGGTGCGGGGTGGAATCCGTTTTACCACAGTATGATAACGCTGAGACTCGTGACTGGTTGCTGTCGTTTCTGGTCGGCTTGGGGGTGCCTGAAACGGCGGGACAGTTACGATTTGGGATCGAAGCGGTGGACGGCTTGTTGCGGATCGTTGCCGACTTCGAGTTTTCAGAGTCGGTCGTACTGAGCGTCGCAGGCGAGTCCATCGAGTTCACCGCCGGGCAAACGATTCGCCTCTTTTTTTCATATCGCCACACGGAGAGAACCTTGGCCAAGCGCTTGGCCAAGCACGGACTCGTCATTGCGGATTCGCAGGTTGATGCCTCCGGCGAGGAGGGTGTGTTTCGCGTCGAGCCAGATTAGCTGTCGCCGTATTCCTCCTCCCGGATTTCGCCGATGGCGTCGGAGTAGGCCTTGAAGATGTTGCCCTCGGGGATGACGCCAACGAGCTTGAGGTGGTCCTTGGCACTGACGACCGGGACGCTTTCGCCGACGAAGTCCTCCACTTTTTTCATCGCCGCAAAAATCGAGGTCATGTCGGTGAGCGTGATCTGCTCGTGCTGCGCAATGTCGCCGACGGCGGGGTCGGCCTTGGCCGGGTCGCGTTGAATCTGGAGCAGTTCATTGAGTGTGATTTGGCCGAGGTAGGTGTCAGATTCGTTGACGATGTAGCCCTCGGTCTGGTCGGCGGCAAGCAGGCGGTCGAGTGCCTGGCTGCACGGTGTCTCGGGGGTGACTTTCACGAACTCGTGCGTGACGTAGTCGCGAATGGTTTTTTGCTGGAGAACAACCTTGTCCTTGCCGAGTGAAAAGTCGAAGCCGCGCGCGAGTAGTTGCACGTCGAACAGTGACCGGCCAAAGAGCCGCGAGCAGATGATGTTTGAGAATACAACGCTGATGAGCACCGCCTTGGCCAGGTCGTAGTTTTCGGTCAACTCGAACACGACGAGGATGGTCGAGATTGGCGCACCGATGACGGCGCTGGTCACCGCACCCATGCCACAAATCGCGTAAAAGGAGAGGTTGAGCGAACCGGGCACGAGCGCCTCGAGTGCCAGGCCGAACACAGCGCCGAAGGTCGCCCCGACGAACAGCGCCGGGCTGAACACGCCGCCGCCAAACCCCATCCCGAGGCAGAACCCGGTCATAATCGATTTGCCGAGGCACAACACGGCGAGCAGCAGCAGCGCCTTGAGCACGACCTCCGTGTTGATGATCGCGTTCATCGTGGTCATGCCGGTGATGTAGTCGAGGTTGCCGCCGCGCACCTGTTCGATATTCAGCGTGGCCTTGGTTGTTTCCAAGCCGGCCCCGAGCAGTTCCGGCACGCCGAGACAGACGAGGCCCAGTGCCAACCCAGCGAGCGGTGGCTTGGCCCAGACCGGCAGCGGGAGTTTGCCGGCCAACTTCCCAGACAACAGCACGCCGCGCATGTAAAAGAGCGCCACCACCGCGCCCACCACGCCGACGAGCAGGAACGCGCCGTATTCGTATGCGTGCTGGATGCTCACCTCGCCGACCTCGAGAAGGCGCGGCCGGTTGAACACCTCCGTGGCCATCACCTGGCTGACGTAAGCCGAGATTGTCACCGGCGCGAAGGCGCGGATGGAGTAGTGGCGCAGGATGACCTCGTGCGCGAAGATGACACCGGCGATCGGCGCGTTGAACGCGGTCGAGATGGCAGACGACACCCCACACGCGACCGCGATCACCCCCAGCCGCCGGTGGTCCGCCGTGACCTTGGCCAGGAGCGAGCCGACAAACGCGCCGAGGCTGGCCAAGGGGCCGTACATGCCGACCGACGCGCCGAAGCTGATCGAGGTGAAGTTGGTGAGCGTGGTCAGCAACCCGGTA
>CAYWMH010000173.1:0-5574 GCA_964459315.1 uncultured Verrucomicrobiota bacterium | reverse complement strand
AAGCGCGAACCGGCAAGGTGTTCACCATTCACAACGCCGCCTACCAGGGCCGTTTTCCGGCGGAGAAATTCGCGCTGACCGGTCTGCCAGGCGACTGCTTTGACAGGCGGGGGCTTGAGTTTTACGGCGACCTCAACCTGCTCAAGGGCGGGATCATTTATTCCGACCTGGCCACCACGGTCAGCCCCAGCTACGCCGAGGAATTGCTGACGCCCGAGTATGGCTGCGGGCTCGAAGGTGTGTTTCAGGCCAAAGGCAAGGCGATGACAGGCGTCCTGAATGGCGTCGATTACGCCGAATGGAACACGACGGACAACCCGCACCTCGCCGCCGCCTACTCCGCCGACGCGCCCGACGGCAAAGCCGTCAATAAGGCCGCGCTGCAGCGTGAGCTTGGCCTGTCGCCGCTCGACGATATACCGTTATTCGGGAACATCAGCCGGTTCGCCGAACAGAAGGGGCTCGACCTCCTGCTGGGCGCACTGGAGGAACAGCTAAGAAGCGGGGTGTCGTTTCAATTTGCCGGGCTGGGCAGGGGCGACCCTTGGCTCGAGGAGGCGATGCGGGGACTGGCTGGGCGATTCCCCGGACAAGTCGCCGTGACGATCGGGTACGACAACGCTCTGGCGCATCGCATCGAGGCCGGAAGTGATTTTTTTGTGATGCCATCCCGCTTCGAGCCGTGTGGCCTAAACCAGCTTTACAGCCTCCGCTACGGGGCGGTGCCGGTCGTGCGCGCCACCGGCGGGCTGGAGGATTCGATCATCGACCTTGGCCAAGGCGACGAGACGGCGACCGGGATCAAGTTTGCCGACTGCTCGGTCGAGGCGCTTTGCCAGGCGCTTGGCCAGGCGGTGGCCCTGTATGCCGATCGCTCCCGCTTGGCCAAGGTGAGGGAAAACGGGATGCGCGCCGATTTCTCGTGGGCTCAAACCACCGCCGAGTACGAGCGGCTGTACGCGGCGATTAGTTGAACGGCGGCTTGGAGCGGGTCTGCCGAGAGAAGATTCCTTTCTTTTTATCGCTCATCCCGGAGAGTTTTTTCTCCACTTGGCGCTGGCGGGTTTCCTCGTCGGCCTTGAACTCGGCCTCGGCCTCGCGAATGCCAGGCAGTCGCTGGCGCTCCTGTGAAACCACCAGAGCGGCGTCCTCGGGCGTCTTGAGGATGGTCGGCCGGATCAGGACGAGCAACTCCGAGCGCTTATTCGTGTTTTGCTGGCTCTTGAACAGGTTGCCCAGCAGCGGGATGTCCTTGATGAACGGCACGCCCGACTCGCTGCCGGTCTTGGCCGTCCGGATGAAGCCGCCCAGCAGGATCGTGTCGCCGTCCTTGACCGACACGGTGGACTCGGCCGCGCGCGTGGTGATTTGCGGGGCCTTCATGCCGCTGTCGGCGGACTGTCCACCGCCCAAATCCATGTAACCCTCCAACTCGGAAATCTCCTGGAAAATCTCCATCACCACCAAGTCGTCTGGCGTGATGTACGGCGTTACATCCAACGTGATTCCGACTTCCATGAATTGAGTATATCCCCCATAGCCGCCGCCGTAGCCGCCGTAACCGCCGTAACCGCCGTAGCCGCCGCCGCCGCTTTGATACGGCACCTGCTCGCCGTTTATGAAGCTGGCCGGAACGGCGTGGCTGGTCTGCACGCGCGGGGTCTGCAGGACCTTGGCCGAGCTGTTGTTGGCCAGCGCGCTCATGGCAAACTCAAGGGAGTTGTCGTAGCGGCTGATATAGGAGAATCCGCCCGCCAACGCGCCAGCACCAAGCGATTGCAGGGTGTTGCCGGCCGCGGCCGCCACGTTGCTGGCATTGTTGCCGCCCCCCTGTTGGCCGCCTCCTTGGCCCGCACCTTGGCCGGGGGTGACATTTGTGGTTGGCGGTGTCACGGGCGTGGAACCACCGGTGGACGGGCCGCCGTTCATGAAGCCACCTATGTGGCGGGTGTCACCCGGGCCGGCAGCCTCATGCATGAAGGCGTTGACACCGACATCCATCCCGTCCGACAGGGTCACATTCACGATGATGGCCTCGATGAGCACCTGCGCCAACAGGCTGTCGACGTGGCCGACGATCTCGTCGATTTTCACCATATCCTCCTCGTTGGCGAAGATGATGAGCGAATTGGAGCGGTAGTCGGGGATGATTCGGGCATTCTCCAGAATCTCGATGTCGCCGCCGGCGGCACGGTTCACGATGCCCTGTAGCCGGTTGCGGAACGAGTTAGAGGAGCTGCTGCCGGAGGAGGTCTGCATGGGCCTCACACCGCGGCTTGACGACATGCCCCGCGAGGAGGTTCCCCTGGACGAACCGGTGCGACTGGAGGAGGTTCTCGAGCTGGGCGAGGTTCTCGAGCTGCTGCCGGAGGCACTCGGCCGGGAACCGCCGGTGCCGCTGATCAGGTCCTGCATGGTGGCGTAGATTTCCTCCACCTTGCCGTAGCGAATCGGGATGACCTTGAGCTTGTAATCCTCCTCCGGCTTGATGTCGATGCGCTCGATCAGTTCAAGCATCCGCTTGATGTTGGAGGAGTTGTCGCGGAGGACGAGCGTCTTGCTGACGTCGAGCGCCACGATGCCGGCAGCGTTTTTGGCCATCGGCGTCAGCATCGGGACCGCCTCGCTCGGCAGGAGGTGCTTCAACTGCGTGATGTGGGTGATGTACTGGTTGGCCTCCGGCAATTCCTCGGAGGTGGTGATGGTCGAGAACGCCGCGCCCTCCTGCAGCGCGTTGGCGCTGGGCACGAAGGTGACAAACTTCTCCCCCACCGGGATGGTCGTGTAGCCGTTGAGCGATAACACACTGTCCATCGCCTGGATGGCCTCCTCGACGGTTAGCGGGGTCTGCGCCTGAAGGGTGACGTTGAGGTTGGGCAATGCCGAGGCGCGGAGGATGGTGCGCTTGACATAGTTGGCGTAAATCTCAAGGAACTGCTCTAGCGGCATGTTGACCAGCTGCAGATCGGCCATCGGGATGATCTGGGCATCGGCCGGGGCGGCATCCGCTGGATCGGGCGCAGCGGCAGGATCCGCCGGAGCGGTGTCCCCGGGAGCGGGCGGGGCGGGCGGATTCACGGGCTGCGCTTGGCCAAGCGCGGCAAACGCCAGCGCCAGGGCAACGGTTGTCAGATTTTTCATGGCTCTTAAGTGTTTGATGTAAAGTTTCATGGATCAATTGTTTTGAGTCGGGCGAACTCGCCGCGTCGGAACCGAGCGCTTGGGCACGGTACGTTTGCTGCCGCTTGGCTTTGCCTCCGGCTTAGCCGGTTCCGGCTCGACGGCCGGCTTGGTCGGTTCCGGTTTATCGGCAACAGTGGGCTTGGGTTCCTGCTTGGCCTCTTCCGACTTCGGCTTGGCCTCGGCGGCGGGCCTTGGCCTCGACGCCTTGATGTCTTTCTGGTAACTGGCGGTCAGGTTCATCCAGCCGTCGAGCCGATAACGATTCTTGTCCGGCTTTACCAGCAGGTCGCTCACGCGCACCATCGAGTCGCTCTCACCGAGCTTCCACAGGAAGTTGACGATGTTGCTCTCCTTGCTGGAGAAGTCGACGCGCATCGTGTATTCCTGAAAAAATTCGTTGGTCTTGGTGGTCGTACGCCCGAGCCGGGTCACTCGCACGCCGTTGGCCGCCGTCAGGTTGTTGATGGTGCGGCGCATGTTCACCTCCTGCTCGATCGGCACCACGGCGGAGCCCATGCCCTCCAGTTCCCTAACCCGGCGGTTATATTCGTCTGTCTTGCTGATTTCCCCATTGAAGCGCGCCAGGTCATTGTCGGCCTTGTCAATTTTTTGCTGGGTTGCCCCCGGGTCGGGAATCATCCCCCACACCATCCACATGAGCGCGCACAACAGCACCACAAGCACGAACATGACCAGCCGCCGCTCGCCGCTGCTCAGGTTCAACTTGTCAAATATGCTCTCGTTACTCGCCATCGAACTCACATTTCAACTGCCAATAGGTCTGGTTTCTTTTCAAGTCCTGCCGGATCGACTCGGCCCGCACGCCGGTAAAAAGCGCCTCACCTTCACCCGACTCCATTCGAGCCAATGCCTGCTGGTAATCGTCAACCAATGTCGCCTTTCCGGCATCCGCCGATCCGGTAATCCGCAACTCACGGCTGGTCCGGCCATCCACCGAACGGCTCGACATGAACCTCAGCTCGGTGAACTTCAACTCGCCGGGCAGCCCGGTGGCCACCTTGGCCCATGAGTCGAGTGCAGCGTACTTGAGTGCCTTTTGCTTCTCCAAAGTCTCGACCTTCGCCTTCAGCAGCAGCGCCTTGTTGAATAGGTTGGACTGCACTGTGACCAATTGCTGTTTCTCATCAAGATCGCTCTGCAGCCAGCTCCCATACCCATAAAACATGAGCAGCCCCAGCAGCATCAACGCCACAGCGCCCTTGATCCCCTCCATCCAGAGTCCGTCCAGGAATCGCTGCCGGTTGCGGGTGCGGTAATCCTCAATCATCAAGCCGGGCGCCGTCGTACGGGCGGCGAACTCGACGGCCGTTGTGACCAGGTCGACCTCGCTCGCCGGCTCGACCTCGCTGATGCGCTCCCCGAAGCAGTTGGCCAAGGCCGTCTTCCAGTCGGCCGCCACGTCGCCGCGCTTGGCCAAGTGGCAGGCCGGATCGCCCGGCATCCAGCCGGCGACCTCCCCCGCCCAGGCGACGTTGTTGATTTTTTCAACGAGAACATCACGGCTGGCCTCGTGGTCCGGAAGGTTAAACGAGTTGATGTCGCGCAGCCGGCCCTCGAACCACCACGCCACAAGCGCCAACACCGAGTCGGCGCCCTGCACGAGCTGAATGTGCGCCCCATCCTCCCTTGGCTCGCCGGTAACCAGCTCGCGCAATAGCGGCACCTCCACCCGGTCGGCAAGGTAATTGGAGGCCTCCAGTTCCTCGAGCCGCTCCTCCACCAAGCTCCGTTCTGCAATGGTGACCAGCACGGTCTGGTTGCCCTCCTGCGCGGTGGAGCCGGGCACTGGCTCGGCCGACCAGACAGTCTGCACCGCCGGCAGTGGCGACAAATCCTCAATCTGGAACTCGACCATCGGCAACAGCTCGTCCGGCTCGCAGGCCGGCATCTCAACCACGCGCAAAAAAACCTTCTCCGGCGGCAGGGTGGCGATGTTGAGCTTGCGGCTGAGCAGATCACTCCAATCCTTACCCACCGCCTTGGCCGGCGGGTCGTCCCCCTCGGCCACACGCAGGTCACCGGAGATCTTCACCTTTTTCGACGAGACGGAGAACTGCCACAGCCGGCTCCCCTCGGCGGCCGGCTCCAGCAGGTTGCAACTGCTCCAGTTGGTTTTCTTCGCAGCCACGTTACTCGTCTTTCAAATGCTCGTCGGACATGGTTACGCGCAAAATCTCCTCGATGGTCGTCTTGCCATCGACCACCTTTTGCCAGCCGTCGTCGCGCAGGGTGCGCATTCCGTCGTTGATCGCGGCCTGTCCGATGACCGAGGAGGCCTCGCGCTTGAGGATGAGCGGCCGGATGGCCTCGCTCATCACCAGCATCTCGTAAATGGCCAGCCGCCCCTGGTAACCCTGTTGGCGGCAATCC
>CAYWMH010000172.1:0-5593 GCA_964459315.1 uncultured Verrucomicrobiota bacterium | reverse complement strand
TGCTCGGGTTCCCTAGCTAGATTTTACTCTTCTATCCAATGCCGTAACTCATCTCGCACGACGGTAAGACTTTCTCTGGTGACGTATAGTTCGACAACCCAGCCCAGGCCAGTCGCGAGATCATGGCGCCACTCTGGAAGTTCAAGCCGCATGGCCAATGCGGCATGGAACTGTCCGAGTTGGTTCCGCACCTTGGCGAGGTTGCCGATGAGATCACGTTGATCCGGTCGATGCACACCGGCGCCAACAATCACATTCCATCCAACTACGCCCTCAGCACTGGTCGCGCCGCCAGCGGACGCGCCGTGCTGGGCAGTTGGCTCACTAGCGCGCTGGGCAGCGAGACACAGGAACTGCCAGCCTACGTGGCACTGACCGACACCCGCGGTCTGCCGTTGATCGGCGGGGAGAACTGGTCCAACGGCAAGCTGCCATCCATTTATCAGGGCACCATGGTGCGCCCGGTCGCGCCGCGTATTTTCAATCTCGACCCTCCGCGGCATCTTAAGGGTTCGCCGCAGGTGGAGCAGCTTCGCCTGCTCGACCGACTCAACCGGGAACACCTCAGGCAGCACCCCGGCGAGAACGACCTCGATGCGCGCATGAAAAGCTACGGGCTTGCCGCTCGCATGCAAGTGGCCGCACGGGAGGCGTTCGACATCTCCGGCGAAACCGAGACAACGAAAAAAATGTACGGCATCGATCAGAATATCACGCGCGATTACGGCACCCGCTGCCTGATCGCCCGACGACTCGTCGAGCGCGGTGTGCGGTTCGTGCAGATTCTCTGCCACAGCCAGGTCTGGGACCACCACGGCTCGATCAAGACCGCCCTACCTGATCGCTGTGTTGAAGTCGACAAACCGGCGGCGGCGCTGGTTCGCGACCTGAAGGAACGCGGTCTGCTCAACAGCACCATCGTGCACTGGGGCGGCGAGATGGGCCGGCTGCCGGTGATCCAGTTCCGCGATGGCCTGACCAAACGGGACAAGGTAGGACGCGACCACAACACATACGGCTTTAGCATGTGGGTGGCCGGCGGCGGGTTCCGCCGGGGGCATATCCACGGTCATACCGACGAGTTTTCCCACTACGCCATAGACGGTATCATCCACCACTACGACTGGCTCGCCACGGTCCTGCACCAGTTAGGACTCGACCACAAAAAGCTCAAGTTCCGTATCGGCCCACGCGACCTGCGCCTGGTTGAAAACGAGGAAGCCCGAGTGGCCACCGAGCTGCTCGGTTGACCCCGCCTGACCAAGCGCTTGGCCAAATACAAATTAGCGCCTAATATTTTGAACGACAGCACGTCCTACGTATGTTGGGAATGATGCCATGAGATTGCTGAATGCTTTTCTTGTGTTCGCCACCGGCTTTGCCCTGGCACAGTCGCAGCCGGTCGATCGCGAGACGCTCTGGAGGGAGGTCGCCGAGGCGGAGAAAAAGGGATTGCCAAAAACCGCCGCTGTCAAGCTGCAGTTGATTTACGACTCGGCGCTGCGGGATGGTAAACAGGCCGAGGCAATCAAGGCCCTGGCCAAGCGCATCACGCACGACGGCGCGGTGCAGGGCAACAAGCCGGAGGAAAAAATCACCCGGCTGCGGGCCGAGCTAGACAAGACTCCCGCCGAGGCCAAGCCGCTGTTGCAGGCGATCCTCGGCCATTGGTACTGGCAATATTTCCGCGCGAACCGGTACCTCTTCCTGCAGCGCACGGCCACCGCGCAGCCGCTCGGCGACGATTTCACGACGTGGGATCTGCCCCGGCTTTACCGGGAGATCGATCTGCACTTCACCAATGCCCTCGCCGACGGACGGCTCAAAGCGATCCCCGCCACCGACTTCGCCGACCTGCTGACCCAGCCGACGCTGCCGGAGAATTACCGGCCAACGCTGTACGACTTCATCGCGCACGAGGCGCTTGGCTTTTATAGGTCCGGGGAGTTCGCCGCGGCCAAGCCGGAGGACGCCTTTGAGGTCACGGCGGACGACCCGCTGCTTGGCTCGCTGGCCCAATTCCTCACATGGCAACCGCAGACCACCGACACCGGGTCGCCGAAGTTCAAGGCGGTTCGGCTATATCAGGAGTTGCTGCGGTTTCACCGAGACGACGCCGACTCATCCGCGCGGGTCGACGCCGACATCGCTCGGCTGTTGCACGGCAAAAACATCGCCACCGGCGACGGCGCGAACAACCGCTTCGTCGAAGCGATGCAATCAATCGCCGGGAGCGAACCGGGGCCACTCTCCGCTTGGGCGCGGTATCACTGGGCGCAGACCCTGCACACCGACGGCGACTGGGTGGAGGCACGACGCGTGGCGATCGCCGGGCGCGATGCGTTCCCCGAATCCCGGGGCGGCAACCATTGCCACAACCTCGTTTCGCAGATTGAGGCCAAGTCGATTTCTGTGGCCACCGAGTCGGTCTGGAACGCGCCGTGGCCGGAGCTTGCCGTCACGTACCGCAACATCACCGAGGCGCACTTCCGGCTCGTGCCGGCCGACTGGAATAAACTCCGCGAAAAAAACTTTCGCGTTTCGCGGCAGGAGGATCGCCGCGCGTTGCTCAAGCGCGAACCGGTCAAGACATGGCGGCACGACCTCCCGCCGACCGCCGATTACCAGCCGCAGACGGATCGTTTCACCGTGCCAAGCGACGTGAAGCCGGGATTTTACTTTCTCATCTCCAGCGCGGACGCGGCGTTTTCCGAGAACGACAATCGGACGAATTACTCGACCGTGTGGATCAGCAACTTGTCGTTGGTGATCCGGTCGCGGGCGAACCGGCTCGAGGGCTTCGTCGTCGAGGGCAACTCCGGCGAACCGATCGCCGGTGCCCAAGTGAACGTCTGGCTGCGGGATAACCGCGGCAAGTACGCGAAAAAAAATGGCACCACGGATGAGTCGGGGATGTTCGGCTTCCGAAAAGACAAAAACCAGTATCACGGTTATTTCCTCGCGCAACACGACGGTCGGCAAATCGGCACGACCGGGCAGAACCGTTACTGGGGCGGCCAGGTCAACGAACCGAAGCCGCAGGAGTCGGTCATGTTTTTCACCGACCGCGCGATTTATCGGCCCGGCCAAGCGGTTCAATTCAAGGGCATCGCCCTCGCGTGGAACCAAACGAGAGACGATTACAAGGCCATCCCCGGCCGCACGATGACCGTTGTGCTGCACGACCCGAATCGCGAGGAGGTCGAGCGGCTCGACGTCAAGACCAACGGCTACGGCTCGTTCTCCGGCAGTTTCACCGCGCCGAAAAACCGGCTCACCGGCCGATACCACATCGCGACCGCTGAAGCGCCGCACGGGCAGGGCTACTTCCGCGTGGAGGAGTACAAGCGGCCCAAGTTCTTCGTCGGGCTTGGCAAGCCGGGGCAGTCGCCCAAGCTCGGCGAGACCGTCCGGCTCAACGGTCGGGCGACCGACTACACCGGTGCGCCAATCGGCTTGGCCAACGGCAAGTTCAGCGTCACGCGGCAGGCGCGCTGGCCAGTCTGGTGGCGCTGGCATTACTGGGGCGGCGGGCCGATTCGGTCGCAGCAGCGGCAGATCGCGCACGGGACGTTCGAGACTCAACCGGACGGATCGTTTGTTATCGAGTTCGACGCCGTGCCGGATGCCAGCGTGCCAGAGGAGAGCGAGCCGGTCTTTCATTACCGCGTCGCCGCCGACGTGACCGACGGCAGCGGCGAGACGCGCAGCGACACCGCAAGCGTGCCGGTCGGTTACACCACCCTGCAGGCGACAATGACGGCGGACGCGTGGCAAACCGTAGCCAAGCCGGTAGAGTTCCGCATCACGACCCGGTCTCTCGCCGGCGTGCCGGAGCCGGCCAACGGCACGCTGACCGTCCACGCGCTCGAGCCACCGGCAGCGGTCCAGCGGGCGCGGCTGATCCGCGGGCGCGCTTGGCCAAGCGCAGGCAAGCCGGAAGTCGATGGCGCCAACCCGGAGACATGGCCGCTTGGCCAGGCGGTCTCCACGCACGCCGTCGAGACCGATGCCGACGGCTTGGCCAAGGTCGAGGCCGAACTGCCGGTTGGCGCGTACCGCGCGGTGTTCGAGACCACGGATCGGCTGGGCAAAAAGGTCAAGGCAATCCACTCACTTGAGGTGCTCGACCCGGCGGCCGAGCGGCTGGCCATTCGCCTGCCGCAACGGGTGATCGCCGAGCAAAACAGCCTCGAGCCGGGCGAGACGTTCCGGCTGCTTTGGGGAACCGGCTACGACGCAGGCCGCGCCTGCAGCGAGGTCGAGCACCGGCACAAGATCACGCAGCGATTCTGGACCGCACCCGGCCGCACACAGCGACTGCTCGAAATGCCGGTCACGGAGGCGATGCGCGGCGGCTTCACCGTGCACGTGACGCAGGTGCGCGAGAACCGGATGCTGCAGCACACGCATCACGTCACCGTGCCGTGGTCGAACATGAAGCTCGACGTGAAATGGGAGCGCTTCGTCTCCAAGCTCCGCCCGGGACAGGAGGAAACCTGGACGGCGACCGTCACCGGCCCCGGCGCCACGAAGGCGGTCGCCGAGATGGTCGCCACGCTGTACGACGCCTCTCTCGACGCCTTCGCGCCGCACCATTGGCAGCGGCAGTTCGGCATCTACCGCCACGACTACTCGAGCGCCCTGTTCAGTTTCGCCAACAACGGGACAAGCCTCGGCAGCCTGCTCGGCAGTTGGAAACGCGGCACCGTCACCATCCCGCCGTATCTCTACCGGGCATTCCCCGCCGAGATCACTCGGTGGTACTCCAATCAAATACGTACCAGAGGTGCTCGATTGGGAATGAATAGCAGTAATGCCTTCTTCAGCGCCCCTGGCAGCCCGGTTGCTGAAGCCGATTCTGCAATGGAGTCAGCTGTTCAAGTCCAGAAGAAAGCTTCTTTTAAGGCTCTTGAAGATGGTGCTGGAGCATTGGCAAAAGTGGATAATACCCCAGTTGGCATCCCAAAGCCTGATTCAACTGTTGTGCCTATCCGCAAAAACCTCAACGAGACGGCCTTCTTTTTGCCGCACGTCGTCTCGAACAAGGCCGGCGAAGTGAAGCTGAGTTTCACGATGCCAGAGGCACTGACCGAGTGGCGGCTGATGGCCTTTGCGCACGACGCCAAGACGCGCTCTGGCTATCTCGAAGGCAAGGCGGTGACGTCGCTCGACCTGATGGTGCGGCCAAACCCGCCACGGTTCCTCCGCGAAGGCGATGCACTGGAGTTCACCACACGCGTCATCAACACAGGCGAAACCAAGCGTGTCGGCAGCGTGAAACTTAACCTGCAAAACGCCGACACCGAGGCATCCGCCAACGCGCTGCTTGGCAACTCGTCGCCCGAACAGAAATTCGCCATCCCCGCCGGCGAGTCGCGCAGCTTCTCGTGGCGGCTCACCGTGCCGGACGGCGCGCCGACGCTCGTGTATCAAGTGACCGCCTCGGCCGGCGACCAAGGGGATGGCGAGGAAAATTATCTGCCGGTGATCTCGCGGCGCATCCTCGTAGCCGAGTCGCTGCCGCTGCCGATCCGCGACAAGGGCACAAAGAAATTCCGGTTCGACAAGTTGGTCGAGTCCGACAAGTCCG
>CAYWMH010000171.1:0-5605 GCA_964459315.1 uncultured Verrucomicrobiota bacterium | reverse complement strand
GAAGGGGGCGATAAAGTAGACATCTATAAAAGAACAACGGGTGAATCTCCTGATATTACTCTCTTCAATGCAGCTGTGGCCGGGAATCTTGAAGCAGTCAAACAACACATTGCCGCCGGTACAGATTTGAACCAGGTAGATCCAAATCCCCTTGGTTCAAAAGGTAGTTCCCTACATGCAGCCGCAGCGTTTGGATATACTGAAGTGGCCGTAGCCCTTATCGAGGCTGGAGCCGATGTGAACCAGAAAGAAAAGGAGGGGCAGACTCCCCTGCACACTGCGGCTTTGTTTTGTTATCCAAAAATCGCCCAAGCTTTGTTGGACAACGGTGCTGACAAGACTATCAAGGATAACGATGGCCAAACAGCTCTCGAAATGGTGGTATTCCCATGGGAAATAGCCAAGGGGATCTACGAGTTACTTGATGGCATAATATTTAAGCCCGCCGGCAAGCCGCTGGATTACAATCGAATCCAGAAAACCAGGCCCCAGGTTGCTACTATCATTCGTAAAGCTCCAATTAATCGTAATGCGGGAAGTGCCAATACCCGTCAACTGGCCGAAGGCGAGATCAGCCTTACGAATGGCGACATTATAGAAGGCACCGTGGCGGATGTGGACCAGAACGGCATCGTCGTTCGGCGTGACATCGGCGGCTTTGCGCGTCGGGCCAACTGGATGGAATTGACCCAACAGAGCCTTAAGAAAATACGGCGCCTCGGCAAGGCGGATCCCGTCCGCTACAAGGGAGCGGCCGACTACGCCGAGCCATTCATCGAACCGGACGAATCGCAAATGGAACGGAACCTCCCGCCCGGGCCGGTCCGCGGGCTGGTCGAACCGAAGGTACCGTCGAGCGTGCCGGGCGCCTCTAAGATGGCGGCCGACGGCAGCGGGGGCGGTATCGGCCTACTGGTGGCCATAGCGATCGGGAGCATGGTCGCCGGGCTGGGTGTGGCGGCGTTCCGGGAATCCAACGCGCTTCTGGCGGCTGGCGTCTCGCTAATCCTGCCGATCGTCGGCCCGATTCTTTTTCTCGTGAAACCGAAGGTCGAGTACGAGGATGACTACGACGAGGATGAGGAATACGAATACGAGGAAGCCGAGGCGCCGGAGGGAGCCACCATGACCGACACAGGCGGCGGAGCCGTGGTAGGGATGGTGCCGGAGGCCAATAAGATGAGTTTCGCCCAGACGGGGCCAAAGAAATCCGGGCTGAAGCCGCAGACTTGGACGCGCGGCGACACGCGGTTCGACCGGTCGTTTTTCCAAAACAACTTCCCGAACTATTTCAAGGTGGTGCTCGGCGCCGCGGAGCGCGACATGGCGCTGGCCGTGAAGACCGGCAAGCGCGAATACGTCGGCCAGCGCATCAAGCGCATCTCGGGGACGGACATTCACATGGAGCTGCTTAACGGCAAGGAGCAGAAAATCTCCTTCAGCGAAATTGGCGCGGTTGACCTGCGAGCAAAATAAAGAGCCGCCCCCGTCACCCCGCCTGCCCAAGCACAGCCCGACCGCCCCGTCTTTCCGATGAAACTTCGCACGATACTTCTGTTTGGTTCCCCCGGCGCCGGCAAGGGCACGCAGGGAGCGATCCTTGGCAACATCCCCGGCTACATGCACATCTCCAGCGGCGACCTTTTCCGCGGCCTAGGTATTCAGAACCCGCTGCGGGAAACATTTCTCAAGTACGCCGGCCGGGGAGAACTGGTGCCGGACGAACCTTCCATCGGACTGGTGCAGGATGACATTGAGAACCGCACCCGAAACGGGACCTTCCAGCCCGAGACCGACACGCTGCTGCTCGACGGCATCCCCCGCAACGTCGCGCAGGCCCAGTTGCTCGATGACACCCTGAACGTCGTCGGGGTGCTGAACCTGTTCTGCAAGGATATCGACATCATGGTCGAGCGGCTCCAGGCCCGCGCGCTGCGTGAGAACCGGCTCGACGACGCCAATCTCGAAACCATCCGTAACCGACTGGAGGTGTACAAGGCCGAGACCCGGCCGGTGCTTGAGCATTACGGCGACGGCCTCTCACACACCATCGACTCCACCCAGTCGCCGGTTCGCGTCCTGCGAGACGTGCTCGAGGTGCTGGCCAAGCTCGAGACCTGACCCGCCCCATCGCCCGTGACCCCGCCGCTGCGAGTTGTGTTCATGGGAACGGCGGAGTTCGCCTGCCCCAGCCTTGCGGCGCTCGACGACGCGCCCGGTATCGAGGTTGCCGCCGTATACACCCAGCCGAACCGGCCGAAGGGCCGCCAACTCATCCCCCAACCGCCGCCGGTCAAGCGCGAGGCCGAGTCGCGCCGCCTCCCGGTGCACCAGCCGGAACGCCTGCGGGACGCCCCTAAAGCCCTCGGGCCACTCGCCCCCAGCCTGATCGTCGTCGCCGCCTACGGCCAGATTCTCCCGCAGACCATTCTCGACCTCCCGCCGCACGGCTGCCTCAACGTCCACGGCTCCCTTCTCCCGGCCTACCGCGGCGCGGCGCCGATCCAGCGCGCCCTGCTCGACGGCCAGGCGGAGACCGGCGTCACCATCATGCAGATGGATGCCGGCCTCGACACCGGCGCGATGCTTGCCAAGGCCACCACGCCGATCGGGCCAACCGACAACGCGCAGACCCTGCACGACCGCTTGGCCAAGCGCGGCGCGGAACTGCTGCTCGAGATGATCCCCGGCCACGTGGCCGGGCAGATCACGCCAGAGCCGCAGGACGACGCCCTCGCCACCCACGCCGCCAAGATTACCCGCGACATGGGCCGCGTTGACTGGTCGCTGCCGGCCACGCGGCTCTGGAACCAGGCGCGCGCCTTCACCCCCTGGCCCGGCCTGTACACCCGCCTCGACGGCAAACGACTGAAACTGCTCGAGGTCGAGCCGGCGGAGACGGCCGGGCGCGGGCCGGGCTGCGTTGGCCAAGCCGACGCCGGCGGCATTGTCGTCGGCTGCGGCGACGGGACGCTCCGCATCACCCGCCTTCAAAAAGAGGGCGGCAAACGACTGGCGGCCGCCGAGTTTCTCGCCGGAACCCCGCTGCCCCCCGGCACACAACTGGGCTGAGAAAAATGCCGCTTGGCCAAGCCCGGTTTTTGGCCGAACATCAGCGGCATGGAAACGGTGGTTGAACAGCCTCTCCCGGATGCCAACGGGCGCTTCGGCGAATACGGCGGGCGCTACGTCCCCGAGACGCTCATGCACCCGTTGCAAGAGCTCGAGGAGGAATATTTCCGCGCGCAAGGCGATTCCGGCTTTCAGGACGAGCTGCAATATTATCTGCGCGAATTCTGCGGCCGCCCCACCCCGCTCTACCACGCTGAGCGGCTCACCCGCCATCTCGGCGGCGCGAAAATCTACCTCAAACGCGAAGACCTGCTGCACACCGGCGCACACAAGATCAACAACGCCATGGGGCAGATTTTGCTGGCCAAGCGGATGGGCAAGACGCGCATCATCGCCGAGACCGGCGCCGGCCAGCACGGCGTGGCCACCGCCACCGTCGCGGCGATGTTCGGGCTGGAGTGCATCATTTACATGGGCGCGGTCGACTGCAAACGCCAGGCGCTGAACGTGTTCCGCATGCGCATGCTCGGCGCAGAGGTCGTGCCAGTGGAGGCCGGCCAAAAGACGCTCAAGGAAGCCGTCAACGAGGCGATGCGCGACTGGGTCACCAACGTCCGCGGCACGCACTACATCCTCGGCACCGCCTACGGCGCGCACCCGTACCCGGTGATGGTGCGCAACTTCCAGCGCGTGATCGGCGACGAGGCGCGACGCCAGATTCTCGAGCAGGAAGAACGCCTGCCGGACCACCTCATCGCCTGCGTCGGCGGCGGCTCAAACGCGATCGGCCTGTTTTATCCGTTCCTCGATGACGACGGCGTGGCGATGACCGGCGTCGAGGCGGGCGGCGAAGGCATCGTCGATGGCAAACACGCCGCGCGATTCCAGGGCGGCGGACTCGGCGTCCTGCAGGGCACGCGCTCATTCGTGCTGCAGGACGAGGACGGGCAAATCCAGCTCACCCACAGCGTTTCCGCCGGGCTGGACTACGCCGCTGTCGGCCCGGAGCACGCCTGGCTGCGCGACGCCGACCGCGCGCAATACAACTACGCCACCGACGCCGAGGCGCTGGCAGCGTTTCAGCAATTGGCCAAGCTCGAGGGCATCATCCCCGCGCTCGAGTCGAGCCACGCCATCGCCGAAGTCATCAAGGTCGCGCCTACGATGAACGCCGACCAAATCATCATCGCGAACCTCTCCGGCCGGGGCGACAAGGACGTCGCGCAGGTCGCCGAGATGGGCATCCTGTGACGCTTGGCCAAGCGCTTGGCTTTATCCACGATGAACGAGCCGGAGGAAATGCGGATGGACAAGTGGTTGTTCGCCGTTCGGATGTTCAAGACCCGCAGCCAGGCGGCCGACGCCTGCCGCAACGGCAAGGTTCGCCTCAACGACACCCCGGCCAAGGCGGCCAAGCCGCTTAAGCCCGGCGACACCGTCACCGTCCGGCAAAGCCCGATCACGCGCACGCTCAAGGTTGTCGGTCTCACCGAGCGCCGTGTCGGAGCCAAGCTCGTGCCCAACTTCACCACCGACGAAACGCCGCCCGCGGAACTCGAAAAGCTGCGCCAGGCCAAGCGCGAACGCGGCGATGCCGGACACCCCACCAAGCGCAACCGGCGGCTGATCCAACGCTTCACCGACGGCGGCCAAACTTGATGGGTTCGAACAAAAACAGGGTGATTGGCGGATTCGCGAGGGCGGCAGTTTTCGTGCTGTGCCTTGGCGTCGTGCTGCTCGTCGACACGCTGAGCGGCGACTCGCTGACCCGCCGCCTCGGCATCGAGCCGCGAGTCATTCACGGGCTGGACGGTATGCTGTTTGCGCCCCTCCTGCACGGCGACCTCGGCCATTACCTCTCAAACGCCATGCCGATGATCGTGCTGCTCGGGTTGCTCTTCGCAAACAGCAACTACAAGCCCTGGCGCTCACTCGGGATCGTCTGGCTGCTTGGCGGCCTTGGCACGTGGTTCATCGGCCGGCCCGGATCGACGCACATCGGCGCTAGCATCGTCATCTTCGGGCTGGTCGCTTTCCTGATCGTTGCCTCGTTCGCGTTGCGAAGCTGGCGGTCGGCCGTCGTCAGCGCGGTGGTGCTTTTTTTCTACGGCGGAATTTTCCTGGGCGTCCTCCCGCCGCTGCTCAACAGCAGCCTACAGGAAAAAATCTCATGGGAGGGCCACCTTTCCGGTGCGGTCGCCGGAGTCATCGCCGCCTGGCGAATCCGACGGGGCTAACCAGCTGCGCTTGACCAAGCGGGTGAGCTGGTTTTGAAAGTGGTGTCGCGCGGCGCTGGTCGACGCGCCCCAAGGTTTAGTCGTACTGTTTGAGCACCTCGAAGCGCTGGCTGCCTTTGCTGTTGAGGTGCACGACGACGCCCTTCTTCAAATCCTCGCCCTCGAGCGCGGCCTTGAAGGATGAAACCGAGTCGACAGTTTCGCTGTTGATGCGTGTCACGATGTCGCCGGGGGCGATTCCCTTCTCGGCGGCGGCGCTGTCGTTTTCGATCGCGGTGACGATCACCCCCTCCCCG
>CAYWMH010000170.1:0-5665 GCA_964459315.1 uncultured Verrucomicrobiota bacterium | reverse complement strand
CCGGCATCGACCGCCGCTCGCGATGAGCCGACCGCCGCGCCGATCGTGTCGGCGAAATTCTCGATAATGCTGAAGTTCTCCGCGCTGCCAAGCGAACGACCACCGGTCACGATGATCGCCGCCTCGGTGACGTCGGGGCGTTCCCCTCCGCCGGCGATGACTTCCTTCAGCGCGGTTTTTTGTTCCGGCATCTCGACAGCCACCGTTGCGACTTCAGCGCTCCGGCCGGCGTCCGGCTCCGGGGCCTTGGCCGTGCGCGGGCGGACTGTGATCACTTTTAAACTATCATCCGTGAACCCCACCTCCGCGGTCGCTTTGCCGGCGTAAACAGGGCGCCGGATGGTTACCTGCCCATCGGTAAAGACGGCCTGGATGCAGTCGGCAGCCAAGGCAGCATCAAGCGCTTCAGCCAGACGCGGGGCCAAGTCCCTTCCCTGCGGCGTGTGCGCGGCGAGCACCACTTCGGGGCCAATTTGCGGGACGACTTGGCCATGCGCTTGGCCAAGCGATTCCCCGGTGCCTCCGGCCAGCGACGGCGACTCGACAAGATGCACCTTGGCCGCGCCCAGTTGGCCAAGCGGCTCGGCGAGCGGCGCGACGGCCTCCCCGGCGACGACGGCATGAATCTCCGCCTGGCCAAGCGGCAGCCCAAACAACTCGCGCGTGGCTTCCGCGAGGGTTCCGTTTTTATGTTCGGCAACAATTAATATCTTCATTAACGAACCTCCGGTCAGATTGCTTGGATATCCTCCGCGAGCACGCGAACCAACTCAGTGGCTTGCTCAGCCGGCGAGCCCTCGATGAGGCGGCACGGCTGCTTCGGCGGCGGCAACTCGAAGTTTTTGAGCCGCGTTTTGCGGTCGGCCTCACTGATGCCGAGATCATCGGCGGACAGGGTGTCGATCGGTTTTTTCTTGGCCTTGATGATATTGAGTGCGGTGGCATAGCGCGGCTCGTTAAGACCGACCTGCGCAGAGATGACCGCCGGGAGCGGGGTCTCGATGATCTCGATGTTGCCGCCGCCGACATCACGCCGACAGGTGACGGAGCCCTCACCGTACTCGATGCCGTTGACCACATTGATACACGGAAAGCCAAGCCTCACGGCCAGCATGGTTCCCACCGCACCCGCACCGTCATCGATCGCCTCCTTGCCAGCAAACACGACGTCCACCGCACCGAGTTGGCCAATGGCTTCGGCCAGTGCCTGAGTGTTCATCGCCGAGTCAGCGTCTCCGGGCAAATCCAGCCTCACGGCAGAGTCGCCCCCCATGGCAAGGGCCATCCGGAGCGACTCGGTGACCCGCTCCGGCCCGGCCGAAAGCACAGTGACGGTCGAACCCGGCTGGCGGTCGCGCAGTTGCAGCGCCTCCTCAATGGCGAGTTCGTCGTGCGGCGAGATAATCCACTGGATGTCGGTCTCGTCGATTCCATTGCCGTCCTCGCACAACTTGATCCGCGTCGTGGTGTCCGGCACCTGCCTGATACAAACAAAGATGTTCATCAAAAAATCTCAATAATTGATTCGAATGTTGCCGTCGATGAGTTCGCAGGAGGCGCCTGCCTGGGTGAATGCCTCGGCCAACGCGGCGCGGAGGATGGCCAGGACATCAGGACCGTGCTCGAGACGGCGCAGGATGGCTTCGCCCTTTCGGTCACCCACGCTAACAGTAATCTTGAGACCACGTCGCTTGCAGGCAAGGCGCACTTCATCCTCCAGTTCACAGTTGAGCGGCTTCAGAAATGCGTCCACGTAATTGGCACCGATGCCGGAGCCGTCCGGCTTGTTCTCTGGCAGCCACTCGGCGGCAGCCGGGTTTTCCTCGATCAATTTTTCCATTATTCAGAGTTGGTTTGTGTCTCGATAAATTGGTTCATCCGGTCGCGCAAACCGTCGATGTGCGCGGGCGTACTGCCGCAGCAGGCACCGAGAATGGCGACACCGGCATCAAGAATATCCCCAGCATAAGAAGCCATTTCATCGGGGGTCTGGTTGTAAATGACCTTGAGATTCTGCAGGACGGGCTGCCCGGCATTAGGTTGAGCCATGATTGGCAGAGCGGAGCAATTTCGATAACGCTTCACGGCAGCCTTGGCACTTGCCATGTCGATATTGGTGCCACAATTGAGCCCGAGCACATCCGCGCCGGCCTTCTCCAAAAAGTCAGCCGCCTCATCCGGATCAGTCCCCATCATAGTACGAAGCTCGCGGGTTTCATGAGTGAGGTCAAACGCCATGGAGGCGATCACGCACGGCGCGCCGGCGGCCTTGGCGGCGGCGATCGCGGCACCGGCCTCATCGAGTACCGTCTGCGTCTCAACAATGATCGCGTCCGCCCCGGCCTCGACGAGCGCCCTAGCCTGCTCGGCAAAAGCTCGGTCAACCTCCGTGCGCGTGACCTCGCCATATGGCTCCATTAACCCACCGAACGGTCCAATATCGCCGAGTACAAAACCGTCTAGATCACCGAACGCTCGACGCGCCACCTCGACTGCGGCCTTGTTGATGCCGACAACGTCCGGGTTTTCCATGTGACGCTCGAGCATAATGCGACTGCCGCCAAACGTGTTGGTGATGAGACAGTCGGAACCAGCCTCCACGTAGCGGCGCTGGATCGTCTCGACCCGATCCGGCGCGTCGAGATTCCACGCCTCACCACAGCCACCGCTCTCGAGGCCGGCCTCCTGGAGCTGCGTGCCCATGGCGCCGTCACCCAGTAGCGGACGCTCCTTCAGTGTATCCAACAGTTTGTTATGCATCGGTGTGTAATTTATAATGCATGGTTTGCAGCGCGATCTTCCACTTGTGGTCACGGGCAGGCTGACGGCAGAGGCATCCGGCCGGCTCCACCACCGGGTTCCACGCCAGCGCCTGACCAAGCGGCTGGCCAGTTAAGCCGGGCGTGCTGACCATCTCGCTTGGGAATCTGTCCGGGTCGTGAAGGCAGGAGCACATTAACTGGTAGTCGGAGTCGCTTGGCCGGCAGGCGAGTTCCCGGATCGGGAAGCCGTCCCGGCGCGGTCCCAGCGCGATGGAGTAATCGACCCCGAACGGCACGCCGAGGTTGCTGCATGTTTTGCAGTCGGGCCGGAAGGTGGCCCGCACGGACTGCTCGTCGCGCGAATCGACCGTGAGCAATTCGCGGCTCCAGCGTCGAAGCGCCTTGTCCGGATAAGCGTAACTGTTTGCGGACGCGACAGACGGCGCCGGGGCATCGCCGGCGAATGGCGCGCGCCGGTGCGAGCAGGGATCCATGCGGCA
The DNA here is from genome assembly GCA_964459315.1 of uncultured Verrucomicrobiota bacterium. Classification (GTDB taxonomy): domain Bacteria; phylum Verrucomicrobiota; class Verrucomicrobiia; order Limisphaerales; family UBA1096; genus UBA1096. Next base: position 2,403 of record CAYWMH010000170.1, on the reverse strand, counting down.
ACCGGCGCACGGCATCGCGCTCGGCTCGAGCGCCTCCACCACCGCGCTTGGCCCGAGGCCAAATAGCGCGAGCTGCGAATGTTCCGGGGCGAGCATGCCGCTCTCGAGCAACTCCAGTCCGGCCGCGCCTGGCCAAGCGGGCTGCGCGGCCAGCCAGTCCAGCAGTAGGCGCTGTTCGGCCAGCGGCCAGCCGTCGTAGCCGGGGCTTTCGTGCGACAGCGCGGCCAAGCCGGTTGGCTCCACCTGGTCGCAGATCGTTTTTCGCGCGCGGAGCAGCAATTGCTCGGTGGCCGCTGCGGCGGCGGCGTTCAGGAAAAATGCCTCGTCCGGCCGCTGCTCCCCCCACAATCGCTGGATCTCTGCCGACACGCTTGGCCCAGCGCTGCACGCCACGGCGACCGCGGAGCGCGCCTGGCCAAGCCGCAGTTTTTCGGCCAAGGCGCGGCTGGTGAATTGGGTGCCGTTGGCCAAGCGGATGCGGTCGCCTTCCGTCGTCACGCCAACCGGCCCGGAAACAAAGCTCCACGGACAGCCGTGCTCGTTCACCCAGGCCAACGCGCGCTCGACCCCGGCTTGGGCAGCGTCGCTGAGCGGCTCGCGTGGCGGGGTGCAGAGGTGGCGATTCCACTCGACAACGGGGACTGTTATCGGCGCGGCGTTCATACGATGGCCTCCGTGACGCGGGACTGGAACGGCTCAAACTGCGCCCCATCAGTGAAACAGTGAAAGAATTCAGGGAACGTCTCCAACTCGACATGCTCGATGCTTCGGACGAGTTGATCGGCTTCCTCCCGGGCCGCCACCGAGAGCAGCGCCAGCGTCGCACCCTCGAGCGCGGCGTTGCCGACCTGCACAATCCGCTCGTCCGGCAGGTCGGGGATCAGGCCGATGCGGCGCGCGTGCCCGAGGTCGATGTGCCGGGCGAATCCGCCGGCGAGGTAAAACACGTCGAGGTCGGAAAAATCGATGCCGTAATTTTGATGGAGCAGATGCAGCCCGGCGACGTTGGCGGCCTTGGCCTGGGCGAGCTGACTGATGTCCTCCTCGGTGAGGTAAACGTCGTTTTCGGCGTCGAGCGAAAACCGGTCGGAGTCGTCGGTCATGCGGCCGCAACTGTTGATCTTTTCGGTACGGCGCAACTCGCCGAGCAAGTCGATCAGGCCGGAGCCGCAAAGGCCGGTGGGGCGCCCGTCGCCGATCACGCCTAAGCGCTGTTCCGGCTCGAGTTGCACCCGCTCGATCGCACCGTCGAGCGCCGGCATCCCGCACTGGATCTGCCCCCCCTCGAACGCCGGACCGGCCGGGCAGGAGGCAGCCTGGAGCTTGTGGCGGTTGCCGATGACCAGCTCGGTGTTGGTGCCGATGTCCATCACCGCGACGGTGCGCTCCTCGCGGGCTAGGCCGGTGGCCAGCAGGCAGGCCGTCATGTCCGCCCCGACGTGTGAGCCGATCAGCGGCAGGGCGTAAACGCGGCCGTCGGGATGGATCGGCAACAGCGACTGTTTGCCGCGCTTGGCCAAATGGGTGCCGGGGCACTGGCCATCGCGAAATTCCTGCTCGGTGACGGAGCGATACGGCATTTGGCCAAGCGGATAAACGTCCAGCCCGAAAAAGAGGTCGCGCATCACCGGGTTGCCGACCAGCACCACCTCGTAAATGCTCCCGGCCGGCACGCCGAACGACTCGATTGCCCGGCTCATGTAACCGGCGAGCGTGCGGCGCAACAGGCGGCCCTTGTGGTCGGTGTCAAATTTCACCCGCGCCAGCACGTCGCTGCCGCCGAAGCGTTGCGGGTTCTCGAATGACTGGCTGGCCTTGATGCGGCCGGACTCGAGATCGACCAGGCGCATTGACACGGTGGTCGTGCCTAGGTCGACGGCCAAGCCGTGCAGCGGGCCGGTCGTGCGGTCGATCTCCTCGCCATCTAGCCGCACGCGGTCGCCGTCACGCGTCACCGCCGGGCCAAGCGATGGCGGCACGTCGAGGCACGGCAGACGGACTCCCTTTTCCTCAATCTGAATCGCGCCGCGCTGCAAAGTCTGGCAGCGAACCAACCCCGAGCCGGCCTCGAGAGTTGCGCGGCAGGAAAGCCGGAAGTCACCCTGCAAATGTTCCTCCTCCGGCGCGCGAGTGCTGAGCGACTCGCCGCCCTCGGCGATCTCGACGAGGCATTCGCGGCAGTTGCCATTGCCGGAACAGGACGTGGGAATCCGCACACCCATCCGCTTGGCCAAGCCGAACAGCGTCACGCCGGCTTCGGACTCGATCCGGTGCGAATCAATCTGGACGGTAACGCTCACGTTTCCTGTTTCCCCGGCTTGGCCACGTCAACCGGAAGCCGCGGCGGCCTTGGTTTCCGAGGCGATATTCTTGAACAGATCGCCCGCGGTGGCGGCGTCCGGG
>CAYWMH010000169.1:0-5670 GCA_964459315.1 uncultured Verrucomicrobiota bacterium | reverse complement strand
AGCCCGGCGCCATCGCCCACCTGGCAAAGCGCTTCCGGGACGCCAACCTGCAGGTCCGCAGCATGCGGATCGTCGAGCACCACGGCGACTGGGGCGCGATCGCCGTCAGCGCCGAGCCGATGGAAGAAGCGCGGGCGCTGGTAAAGGATGAACTGCTGGCGAGCAGCACCGGAGGCTAGGCGGGCGGCCCGTTTTTCTCGCGGCGCGTCAGGCCAAGGCGGAAGTAGCGGATGGGCAACTGCGACAGCACCATCCCGCAAAACATCAGCAGACAGCCGCCCAGTTCCCGCTCGGTCAGTTTTTCGCTCAGGATCAGCCAACCGGCGAACACGCCGACCACCGCCTCCATCGCGAAAATGATCGACGCATGGGTCGGGTGCGCCTTGCGCTGGCCGATGATTTGCAGCGTGAACGCCACAGCGATCGACATCACGCCGAGGTAGAGAGCCGGCAGGAATGCCGCACGAAACTTGGTCCACTCCATCGACTCAGCAAACGCCGCTACCACCCAGCTTGCCGCCGCGCAGACCGTCACTTGGCCAAGCGCCAAATGCAGCGAGCTCACGCGGTTGGTGAACCGATCGATCACCAGCACATGCGCCGCCCAGCAGAATGCGCCGAAGAAAATCAGCAGATCGCCGTGACCAATCACCCACTGCGCGTCGGCCTGCTTCAAGCTCAGCAGCCACAACCCGACCGTGGCCAGCGCCACGCCTGCCCATGTCTGCAGATTCGTCCGATGCCCCAGCCCCAAGCCCATCAGTGGCACAATCACCACGTACAGCCCCGTGATGAAGCCGGCCTTTCCCGGCCCGGTCGATTCGTCGCCAATTCCCGCCTGTTGAAACAGCGAACCGAGAAAAAGGAACAACCCGGCGCTGAGGCTGGCCTTCACCCAGTCGCCTGACCGGAACCCGCCCATCGCCCCGCCGCGATGCCACACCAGCAGGATCGCCGCGAGACAGACCGCGCCAATCGAGTAGCGCAATCCGTTGAAGGCATTTGGCCCGAGGTGATCCGAGCCCATTTCCTGCGCCACGAAACCGGCCCCCCAGATGATACTGGTGGTGAGCAGGAGCAGGTTACTGCCGAGTTTGTCCCGGTTCATCGCACTTGACCAAGTGGCCGCGGGCACGTTATCGCTTGACGACCCGCCGCTGAACGACTGATTTGCCCGCGATGCAACTCCGAACCGTGCTCCTGCTCGCCGCCGTACTTGGCCAACCGGCCGCGGCCCAGGCAGTCGATTGGCCGCAATGGCGCGGCCCGACCCGCGACGGCGTCCTGCCGGCCAACGGCCTGGCCTTGACCATGCTTCCCGACCAGCCACGCGTCGTCTGGAAAATCAATTCGGGCGAGTGACTCGCCGCCCCGGTCGTCGCCGGCGGTACCGTGTTCCATTTCGAGAATCGCGGCGGGAGGGAAACGATCGCCGCCCTCTCCGCCGCCGACGGCTCGGAACAATGGGCGACGGGACTGGCGCCCGTGTTCGAGGACGGCCAAGGGCCGCGCGGGCCGCGCTGCACGCCAGTGGTCGACGAAGGCGAAGTGTTCGCGCAATGCAGCCGCGGCACCCTCCACTGCCTCGACGCCCGGACCGGGCGGGTTCTTTGGGAAATCGACTATGCCAAGCTGGGCATGACCTTTATCGGCGAAAAAGGGCGCGTGCCCGGCGCCCGGCGCCACGGCTTCACCGGCGCGCCGCTCGTCATTGGTGGAATGGTTTACGCGATGGTCGGCGGGAAGGGCACCGGCATCATCTGCCTAGCCCGGGCCAGCGGCAAAACCGCCTGGGCCGCGCTGGACTACGAGCCCGGCTATGCGCCGCCGATCCCCGCCACACTTGCCGGGCGGCAGCAGTTTGTCTGATTCTTCGTCGAAGGGGTCGCGGGGATCGATGTCCGCAACGGGGCGGAGCTTTGGAAGGTACCGATGAAAACCGACTACGGCCGCCACGTCGCCGCGCCGATTGCGCACGGCGACACAGTCGTCGCCGGCTCCCACCAGACCGGCCTTCAGGGCATAACGATTTCCGCCGACGGCGACGGGTTCAAGGCGGAACGTGCCTGGAAAAACATCGAGGCGCAGCCGAACATCACCCACGGCGTGCGGGTCGGCGGACATTATTACGGCATCGGCGACCCGGCGAAACTGGTCTGCGTGGACATCGCCACCGGCAAGATGGCGTGGAGCGACGACAGCCTGTTTTTCCCCGACACCAAGCGAGCGATGGCGGCGTTCATCGTGATGGGCGACAGCATCCTCTCGCTAAGCAGCGGCGGCGAGCTATGCCTGTTTACCGCCTCCCCGAACGGCTTTACAGAATTGGGCCGCACCCAAGTCTGCGGTATCAACTGGTGCATGCCGGCCTACGTTGACGGCAAACTTTTCGTCCGGGACGGCATCAGGAAAAAGGGCGGCAACCTGATCTGCGTCGACCTGACAAAGTGACGCTCAGCTGCCCGGTTTGATCGCGGGGATGGCCTGCAGATCTTCCGGCAGGTTGTCAGGGTCGAACGTCTCGACCTCCATCGGCAGCAAGCACTCCATCGGTACGCCGAGATCGACCGTGCCGTTCGAGCGATCAACCACCACGCCGACGGCGCACACCTCGGCCTGGTGTTCCCGGGCGATCGCGATCGTCTCTGCAACGCGCCCGCCCCGGGTCACCACGTCCTCGACGATGACGAGCTTTTCACCCGGCGCAATCGTGAAGCCACGACGCAGCACGAGTTTGTCCTCCTCCTTCTCGACGAAGATGAATCGCAGGCCAAGTTGCCGCGCCACCTCCTGCCCGATCACGAGCCCGCCCATCGCCGGGGACAGCACGGTGACCGGCCCGTGGCCGCGCAATTTGTCGGCCAAGTCCGCGCCCAAGCGCTCGACGCCCGGCATCTGCTGCAGCGCGAGGGCGCACTGGAAAAACTGCCGGCTGCGCAGGCCACTGCGCAGAATGAAATGCCCGTCCAGCAGCGCGCCAGACTCCTTGAAGAATTGAAGAATCTCGTCCCTCGTCACGCCGCCCATTCAACCAGCCGAGCGCCCCAAGGAAAAGCCAATCTAAAAGGCGGCCTGGTAGATAGCCTGCATCTCGGCTTGGCCCGCCTCGCGCGGGTTGAAGCCGGCGGTCCATTGGCCGGCCGCCTCCCCGGCGAGAGTCGGCAGCATCGACTCCTCGACGCCGCTCGCGCGCAGCGTCGCCGGCATGTCGGCCTGCTCCAGCAAATCGGCCAGGCGCTTGGCCAAGCGCTCCGCCGCATCGCCTCCCGCTTGGCCAAGGTTGGCGATCCGCGCCAGCTCGCCGTAAGCCTCACGGCACGACTCCATCCCGGCGTTGAAGCGCACGACGTGCGGCAGCATCAGCCCGACTGCCTGGCCGTGGACGATGTCGTAATGCGCCGTCAACGGGTTGGCGGTCGAGTGGGCCGCGCCAAGCATGCTGGCCTCGATCGCGCAGCCGGCCATCGCCGCGCCAAGCAACATGCTACCGCGGGCGTTGAGGTCGTCCGGCTGGTTGAGCACTTTCGGGAAATGCGGCAGGAGCAGCCCGAACGCCTCCTTCGAGAACATCCACGACAGCTCGGTTTTCTTTCGGGTTACCGCGGTCTCGACCGCGTGGGCGATGGCGTCGATGCCGGTGCAGGCGGTGACGTTGCGCGGCTGGGAACAGGTCAGCTCGGGATCGAGGATGGCGATCTTCGCCGCCGCCTTGGGATCGCCGCACGCCATTTTTTGATGCGTCTCGGCGTCGGAGATCAGCGCGAACGACTGGCACTCGCTGCCGGTGCCGGCGGTGGTCGGAATGACGATGAGCGGCAGCATCTCCCGCTTGGCCAAGCCGACGCCCCAGTAATCCTGCATCCGGCCGCCGTTGGTCATCAGAAAGTTGGCGCCCTTGGCCGTGTCCATCGAGCTGCCGCCGCCGAGGCCGAGGAACGAGTCGATGCCGGCCTCCTCGGCCACACGCCGGCATTTCTCCACACAGTCAGTGGTGGGATTCTCGATCACGGCATCGAACACGATCACCTCCAGCCCGGCGGCCTCGAGCACGGCGTCCACGGTGGCGGCGTGCCCGGCCCGGACGAGACCGGAATCGGTGACGAGCAGGATGCGCTTCAGGCCCCGTTCCGCAGCCAGTTTGCCGACGCGGCCCACACTGCCGTTGCCGAAGACGAGGCGCGTGCGCTGCACGTGGTCAAACACAGCCATCGCTTTGGCGTGTTCCGGCGGTAACAAACTGGACATGTGCTGGCTCTCTCCCTGTCTCGGCGCGACGAACCGTATGCTGTATGCCTGACGGCGGCAACCCGTTACGTGTTCAATTGCTCCCGCCCTGTTCCGCGCCCTCCTCCACGACAGCGCGGGGAGGCTCGGCCTCGCCCGGGAAGTACACCTTCACGAACCGCAGCCGGTCGTCGCCCCAATGACCCTCGCGCAGAAGCCAGCCCTCGATGAACTCCGACACGGTCTTACGGCAATTCTCCCGCACGACTCCAAGATGCCGATCGTCCCCGGCATAGTTGCGAATGGTGGGCGTGATGGTTTTCTCGAGCTGGATCATCTGCTCATCGGCGTTGAAACGTGCCCACCCCTCGTCGGACGATTTTTCCATGCGGTCGGTGTGGATTGCCGGCGGCTGGCTTGGCCGGATCGCCGGCGCGTGCACGACACACACGGCGTTGGTCACGTACAGCTGCCATGAATCGCGCATGCGAAGATGATACCGATACGTCACAGGCACGCGGATCTCGGTGGTGGTCGTGCCGGCATCAACCTCGAACCACTTGAAGTCATAGGTCAACTCGTCCTCGCTGCGGAATGTCTCGGTGGCGGTGACCTTGGCCAACTCCAACAGGCCGCCCCGCCCTGTCTCGAGGGTGGGCAGGCTGGCGACGAAAGTCTCGGTGATGTTGCCCTGCCGAAAGTTGGCCGCTGCGTCGTCGAGCGCCTCTGCCACCCCGGCGGCACCCCGCCCCGCCGACTCGATCAATCGTTCAGGCGTCCGGATCAGCGTGACGAACGCCACTAGGCCCAGCGCGGCAATCAGCACGAACGCGATTGGCCACCGCCAGGCGGCGAACCCGTCCGGGGTCGGTTTGGTCGGCTCGTCACTCATCGCTCATCGCAGCGCCACGTCTCCGCAAAGCTGCACCCGCAGTCCCATCCCGGCAAGCATCGCCGCCTTGATGCGGGCGCCCTTGTGCGCGGCTTTTTCGCCTGGCGCGTAGACGACCTGGATATGGTTCGACTTGTGCCGCGCCATCATTTGGTCGCGGGAAACGCCCTTGAGCACCGCGTGCATGATCGGCCATTGCGGCGTGGTTTCCTTCCAACGCCGCTGGGTTTCCTTCTGCGACAGTTTCACCACCTCGGCCACGCCGATGTCGCACTGCAGCGCGCCATCCATAATGAACACCCGGCTCCAGACCACCCAGCCAGGCTTCGACACCCCCTTGAGCGTGCCGCCGCCCAGCCGGAAATACATCGGCGGCTGCCGCTCGCTCGACGCCCCCCGCCAGCCGCCGATAAAATGCGCCGGCGGCGCGGCACCGGAAATCAAAAACACCCAGACATATTCACTGCGGCCGTTGACCCGGCACGGCGCGCCCCAGCGCAGGTCGTGCAGCGTGTTCTCCGGCGGCCAGCCCAGCTCCGTCCACAGCCGGTTCG
>CAYWMH010000168.1:0-5696 GCA_964459315.1 uncultured Verrucomicrobiota bacterium | reverse complement strand
TCACGCCTCAATCGCGCGAGAAACCCGGCTGCTGGATCATCCAAGACCCCGGCAGCAACGTTCCGTGCAGTTGTGGCACTAATCCCGGTGATCCCAATTGGGGCGGCCCGCACCTGCGCCACAGTACCAAGAGCAACGTCAGCTTCACCGACGGCCACGCCGAGTCGCTGCCGTCGTTCAAATGGTACTGGTCCGGCACGCCGTGGCTTGATCCCAAGCGCGGCGGTTGATCGGGTTTGCGCTTGAGTGAGACTGAGGTCGGGGGGAGTCTGGCGGCGTGAGCGAGGCACGGGAGACGCCGCAAACCATCCGACAACGCAAGGGCCGCGAGCCGATCGCGGCGTTGACGGCGTATGATTTCCCGATGGCCAAGCTGCTCGATGCCGTGGACGTCCCGCTCGTCTTAGTAGGCGACTCTCTCGGGATGGTCGTGTTGGGATACCCCGACACGACGCACGTGACGCTCGACGAGATGGCGCACCACACCGCAGCCGTTGCCCGGGCCAAGCCGCGCGGCCTCGTCGCCGCCGATCTGCCGATTGAAACTTACGAAACCCCGACACAGGCCGTCGAGTCGGCGAAGCTGCTTGTCGATGCCGGCGCCGAGGCTGTCAAGGCCGAGGGCGGCCGGGCGATCCTGCCGCAGATCGAGGCGATCCTCGCCGCCGGCATCCCGGTTCTCGGGCATCTCGGTAGGCGGCCGCAGCACGTGCTCGAGGAAGGCGGCTACCGGATCAAGGGACGCGACGAGGCTCAGCGGGAGGAACTGCTGGCCGACAGCCAAGCGCTTGGCCAAGCGGGCGCCTTCGGCGTCGTGCTCGAGTTGGTGACACCGGCCGTCGCGGGTGAAATCACGCGCTTGATTGAAATTCCAACGATCGGCATCGGTTCCGGGGACGAGTGCGATGGGCAGATTCTGGTGACCACCGACCTTCTTGGCACCTCGCCGGACTTTATCCCCAAACACATCCAGCCCGAGGAGTTGCTCCGGGATCGCATGGTTGGCATGATTCGCGGCTGGAAGGATGGCTTGGCCAACCCAAGCGCATGAGTGAACTGACCCATATTGACGCCGAGGGCGAGGCCCGCATGGTCGATGTCTCGGCCAAGCCGGAGCAGAACCGCGAGGCAATGGCCCGCGGCGAAATCCGTTTGGCCGAGGCCACACTCGACTCGATAGAGAGCGGCCACACAGCCAAGGGCAATGTGCTCGCGACCGCTCGCCTGGCCGGCATCATGGCCGCGAAGAAAACCGCCGAGTTGATCCCGCTCTGCCATCCACTGCTGATCACCCACGCAGAGGTCGATTTTGAATTTCCCGAGAGCCGCGACCGTATCGTCATCACCGCCTCGGCGCGTATTTCAGCCAAGACCGGCGTGGAAATGGAGGCGCTCACAGCGGTCTCGGCCGCGGCGCTGACGATCTACGATATGTGCAAGGCGATCGACAAGGAGATGGTCATTTCTGAAATCAGCGTGACCTCGAAAATCAAGAGGTGAGGCCGGACTAAAATGGCTCGTAAAACGGAGTCGCCCTGCTATACTGGACGGACTGTTTGACCATGCTGTTGAGGCAGTGCCAATGATCGAGGAGGTAACCATACCGCAAAGCGAATCGCCCTGCGCGCAGCCGGGTGGCGGCGGGCCTTTGACGTACGCGTTTGACCGCTCGGAGTTTTGGCGAACGATCCCGAAGTGGCGCGACGTCGACGCGGAGACGTTTGGTGATTTCCGCTGGCAGCAACGCAACTCGATCACTTCCATACAGGGGATTCAGGATGCGCTGCAGGAACTTGCCACACCGACGTTGATCGCCGATATCGAGGCCGGCCTGCTCAAGACACCGATGAACGTGCGGCTTACGCCGTACATCTTTTCGCGCATCCACTGGGGCAACATGGAGGCCGACCCGGTTCGCCGCCAGTTTTTACCGCTCGGCTCCCAGTTCGTGCCGGATCATCCGCACGTGATGGACGACTCGCTGGCCGAGGACAGCAACAAGGCAACGCCTCACCTCACGCATCGCTATCCCGACAAGGCGTTGTTTTTGCCGATTACACTCTGCCCGGTTTACTGCTCGTTCTGTACCCGAAGCCGGGTGGTCGGCGGCAGCACGGCGGTGAAGAGCAAATCCACCTACGGCGCGAATGCCACCGAGTGGGACGCCACGTTTGAATACATCCGCAGCCGGCCGGAACTGGAGGACATCGTCATCTCCGGCGGGGACGCGCTGTTGCTGCGGCCGAGCCAAATCCGGCAGATCGGCACCACGCTGCTGGAGATCCCGACCGTGCGGCGGATCCGATTTGCGACCAAGGGCCTGGCCATCATGCCGATGAAATTCACCAGCGACATCGAGTGGGTGGAGGCTCTGAGCGAGGTTTGCCAACTTGGCCGTGAGCGGATGAAGGAGGTCGCGCTGCACACGCACTTTAACACCGACCGCGAGATCACGGCATGGACGTCTCGCGCGATGGAGGCACTGGCGGCCACCGGAATCCGTGTGCGGAATCAGTCCGTGCTCATCAGCGGGGTAAACGACGGGTTCGACTGCCTCCACTACACCAGCAAGAAACTTTCCAGCCTGCTCGTTCAGCCGTACTACGTTTATCTGCACGACATGGTGCCCGGTTGTGAACACCTGCGCACGACAGTCGAACGTGCGGAATACTTGTCCCGCCGGTTACAGGGCTCGATTGCCGGTTTTAACACGCCTCGCATGGTCTGTGACGCCCCCGGCGGAGGTGGCAAGCGGGAGATTTCCAGCTACACGTTTTACGACCGGGAGATCGGCGTGTCCGCGTGGACCTCGCCCACGGCCAAGCCGGGCGAAATCTTCTACTATTACGACCCCATCCACCGCCTGCCGGAGGATGGCCAAGCGCTCTGGGCCAACGAGGCCGAGATCAGACGCCGCTTGGCCAAGTTCAAGGCCAAATCCGAGGCCAAGGCCGAAGCATCCCGGATGTAACCGGGTCACTTGGCCAAGCGCTTGGCCAGTTGCTGGACGGTCGGCAGCTTGGCCAAGTCCTTCTCCTTAAAGTGCATATACACTGCGCGATTCCACAAGTGAGGAAGGAACAAGTGAATAGTGCCATCGTCGATCACGGCATCCATGTAGGATGAGTTATGATTGAACCAGCCGTTCTTCGCCGGGTTAGAGCGGGTAGCGTTGGTGAAGAGAAAACGAGGCTCGGTCCAATTGAAGCCACCGTCTTTTGACAGCGACACCCAGATCTCCGCTCGATCCTTCATGCCGTCCATTTTTCCGGTCAGTCCAACGTACTGTGTGTTGATGTGGCGGTTATGGAAAAAGGTGATCAGCGTTTTGCCATCGCTTAGGTGGAACACCATTGGCGGTGCATCGGGATGAACGAGAGATGACGCCCTGGGATCAGCCCAAGTTTTGCCGTCATCCGTGCTGCGCGATTCCCAGATGCGACCGGTCGGTGTTCTCGCCATAAAATAAACCTCACCATTACCAAGCGAGATCGGCCGCCCCTCGTCCATGCGACTGTATTTCGCAGAAAACCAACCGTCCGGGCGCACCCCGGGAAGCAACGTCCATGACTTACCCTTGTCATCGCTTCGTAGGATGTACTGGCGCGTGATGAGTGGGTTCTTCGACCAATCAGCTGCGTGGGAGCCGAGAATCCACGCGCCGGAATCGGTCTCGCACATGCGGGTGACCGACATGCCGAGGAAACCCGGATCATTCTTTGGCTTGATCAAAGTGACCTTGCTCCACGTGTGGCCGTCGTCGTCCGACCAGCGGAAGCCGATCGGTGTATTTTCATGTCTGCCCTTATCACGACTGTACTTGCTCGGGATTGGTTGAGTGCCAAAGGCGTAAATTCGCTTGCTGCCACGTGGGATCAGCGGGATGAGGCCATGTTGGCTGTAATCGATGTCAAACGCGATCGAGGGACCTTTCCATGTCTCGCCGTTGTTACTGGATCGGTAGGCGATCATGTCGTTGACCTTGCCACCGCCTGCGGCGTAGTGGTTGCCCTCCGGAAACATCAGCAGCAAATCGCCTTTCGGGGTTCGGACACCACGGGTCTCGAATAGCCCCCGTAATCCTTTTCGGGCCGTGTGCAGCACCTGACCCTTCAATACACGGTGCCGCAGGAGTCCAAGTTTCGTATCTGCAACAAAGCCGCGGGGCGGCTTGCCCAAACTGACCTTGAGCGGATTCTTCACCCCGATCGAAAGTTCTTCGACCAGTTGTGTTTCAGCCCTCACGCCCGTTTCGGCGTATAAAACAACCAGTAAGGCAGCCATTACGGGGCAAATCAAAACAAACGGTTTCATTGGCGGCAGACGTTCGTTTGAAAGTCCGCATTTTTCAAGCGATTTAAGCGGAACAACCCATCCGCTTGGCCAAGCGCGGCTTGACGCTTGGCCAAGCAGGACTAACCATCCCCGCCGATTTTTACCATGCCAGACGAACTGAATTTTTTACCGAGTTTAACCGGCTCATTTGCCAAGCCGGCCGCCGAGAATCCTACCGTGGAGATGGTCGAGGCTGCCTACCGGCACCACGGCCTGCACTGGCGTTACATCAACACAGAGGTCGGGCCGGAGAACCTTGGCGAGGCGGTGGCCGGGGCGCGGGCGATGAACTGGGCCGGTTTCAACTGCTCGCTGCCAAACAAGGTTGAGGTGATTCAACACATCGACGGTCTAGGCGAATCTGCCTCAGTGATCGGTGCGGTGAACTGTGTCGTGCGCAGGGGCGAACAACTCATTGGCGAGAACACGGACGGCAAGGGCTTTCTAAAATCGCTCGAGGAGATTGTTGATCCCGCTGGGAAACGGATCGTGATGTTTGGCGCCGGTGGTGCGGCCCGGGCGATCGGGGTCGAGGTGGCGTTGGCCGGGGCGAGGCAGATCACCATCGTGAACCGTTCCGAGGAACGTGGTAAGGAACTGATGGCACTGGTCAACGACAAAACCCCTGCCGAGGCAGCATTTGAAAAATGGGACGGCGACCACTCGGTGACCGACGTCGTGGACGTCGTGATCAACGCCACGTCGATCGGGCTTTATCCTGATGTCGATGCACGGCTGGCGCTTAACCTCGATTCGCTGTCCGCAGATATGGTGGTGGCGGATGTGATCCCAAATCCACCCCAAACCCGCCTAATCAGGGACGCGGAGGCACGCGGCTGCAAGGTTCTCGACGGTCTGGGCATGCTGGTGAACCAAGGTATCACCGGCATCGAGTACTGGACCGGCGTGACCGTGGATGGCTGCGTGATGCGCGCCCGCCTCGAGGAGTTGTTCGGCGTCTGACCATTTTCGACTTTCACCGGGGCGAACCGCTCCGTAACATCGCGCAACGGCTTAAGCAAAATGAAACTGGGAATGATTAATTCGGCTTGGGAACAGCACGGCATTGGGCTCGTGGATGGCCTCAGGAAAACCAAGGAACTGGGTTTCGACTGTGTTGATATTTTTGAGGATCCGATGGAACCGGGAGCCAACGAGCGCATTGCGACCATCAAGCAGACCTGCGATGAGGTTGAGCTGCCGATCATCAGCGTGGTCGGGGTGAGTGTTGGCCTCGTGGATTTCTACCCGTCGGTGCAACGCTTCCACGTCGATCGCTGCAAACGCTATCTAGACATGGGCGCAACGTGCGGCGCGAAAAACTACCTGCTCGTGATCGGCGAATACATTTGGCAGAAGGA
>CAYWMH010000167.1:4849-5756 GCA_964459315.1 uncultured Verrucomicrobiota bacterium | reverse complement strand
GCGGCTGCGACGACGGCCAGGGTGGAGAGGGTGTCGCGTGCGCCGATGGCCGGTGCTTCGCCGGTCTCGAGTGCGATCAGCAATTGCGCCATGGTGCCGATGAAGGCGTCGGGGAACCAACTCTCTGGCCAAGTGGGTGAGTGGAACTCGGAGTCGCCCTTGGCCGCGTAGGTGAGCGTCGACGGCGTGGTGTACGGATCTTGGCACCAGCCGATGTTACCCTTGGCCAAGCCGTCAAGTCCCTCGATGCGCCACTCGATGCCGATGTCGGCCGGGGCACCTTCGCGGGCGGGGCCGGTCCAGGTGTCGTCAACAGCGATGGCGCGGAGGCCGCTAGCGTACTCAAGGATGTAGCTGGCGATGCCGTCGGTGTGCGTAAACTGGGTGCGCGGATCGGTTCGCACGGAGCAATAGATGCGCTCGGGATCGCCGAACCAGTAGCGGAAGGTGTCGATGTGGTGGATGGACATGATGCGCAGGGTGACCCAGCCCTGGCGTTCCTGCCACGGCATCCAGTGCGGGATGCCGCGCATGTCGATGGTGGCTAACACCGGTTCGCCGATGGTGCCGTTGGCCAAGAGTGTTTTGCCGGCGCGCACCGACTGGTCGTACCGCATATTCTGGTTCACGGCCAACACGATCCCGGCCTGTTCGCAGACCTCGACCGCGGCGACGGCCTCGGCGTAATTCGCGCCCAGCGGTTTCTGTGCGAGGATGCCCTTGGCGGTGCCGCGAGCGCAGGCGGCTTGAATGATGGCGAGCTGATTGTCGGGCGGCACGGCGATGTCGAGCACTTCGACCGATGCGTCGTCGAGCAGTTGCTCGATCGAGTCGTGCACGGTCATGATGCCGTGCTGCGCTGCGCACTTGGCGGCGTTGTCGCGGGTGCGGGAAGCGATGGCGACTG
>CAYWMH010000167.1:1022-4839 GCA_964459315.1 uncultured Verrucomicrobiota bacterium | reverse complement strand
GAACCCGCTGCCGATGCAGCCGATGCGCCAGTCCAGCCGGGCCGGAAGTGGTGAATGGATGTTCAGTTGCATGGGCTCAACCTTTTTTAGTCCTTGCCGGTGCCAACTGTTTCGTCGTTCGCGGGATCCCAAAAGTCTGTCCCGGCTTCAAACAATCGTGAGCCCATCTCCCGAATCGCGCTGTCGGGGAGTTTTTCGAGTGGCTCATAGAAGGGGTGATGCGATTCCTTGTAGGGATTGTTGTGCTTGGTGTTGTAGCAGCAGAGCAGCGACCAGCGGGGGGACTCGGAGGTGTTTTGGTCGGAGCGATGCAGGGTGTTGCTGTGGAAAAACAGCGTGTCGCCCGGCTCGAGCTCGACGTAAACAAGATCCATCACCTTCATTGCAGGCTCGACTCGCTCGGGGTCGGCACCTGTCTGGTCGCCGAAACGGCCGTGCTCGATGCGGCCCATCCTGTGCGAACCCTTGAGCACCTGCATGCAGCCGTTGGCCCGGGTGTTGGGATCAATCGCGATAAAGGCTGATGCCAAGTCGGGATAGAGACAGCCGTTCTGGTACCAGTAGCCGTAATCTTGATGCCAACTCCACGCGCCGCCGGTCCGCGGCTGCTTGATGCTCATCTTGCTATGGTAATGATACACCTCGTCCCCGAGCAGCGCCTCCATGGCGTTGACGACGCGCTCGCACCGGGCGACGGCACCCCAGAGATCCTCGCCCGCCTTGTTCCAGAGCACCAATTGCGCCTTGCGACCCTCGCCGTCCTCAAGGTCGTAGGCGTGTTGGTCGAACGCCTTGTCCGCCTTGGCCGCGGCGTGAAGAATACCGGCTTCCTCGGCATCGAACAGGCCGGTCACGATGAGGTAGCCGTCCTCGTGGAACGCGTTGATTTGATCGGTCGACAGATGGGCGGACATGGGGAACTCTGCTGCGGGGAGTGTTACAACCGAGGCCCCGCAAGTCAAAGCGGGAATGCGAGCATGTTTGACCGGCGGTTTGCCGCCGGCGCTTTATTGATCGGGCTTTGTGGAAATCGGCTTTCGGTCGCTCCGTTGGTAGGTTGCGGAGCTGCCGCTTGGCTTGGCCGGCGGCGGAACCGGCTTGTTGTACAGGTATTGGAGCAGGTTTGTGACCGACTGCGGGCCGCGATCCACGTGCACCTCTACGACGGGCCGTGGCAGTTGGCCCGTGCTCATGTAATATTCATGCAGGGCGTCGGCTTGTGAACTGCGCCGCTCGGCATCCATCGATTTTCGCCTGTAATCCTCGAAGAACTGTTGCAATGGATCCGGCTCCTTCGGCTTGACGGGCGCATCCCGAGTCTCAAGCGGTTTCATGTAGTCCGGGAGCCGTACCGTGCTTTCGGCCACCGTCTGGTTGAACTGAGGCTCCGGGTCGCCGGTGATGGAGATGGGCGGCAGCGGGCGTATCCTCGGCTTGTGCGGCCGCGTGATGCGAAAGGCTGTGTTCCGGCTGTCGGCCATCTTGCGGATGTACTGTGTCGCATCCGCGATCTCCCCGGCGGAAAGCTCCGCCGCGGCCTGGTCCAGTTCCACGATGGAGCGGTGTATATCCCGCGTCTCGGATTTGCCTCCGGTCACCAGGATGATGTTGGCCTGTTTCACCGGCACGATCCGCACTTCGGTTCCGCCGTAGAGCGCCTGCAATTGGGTGGCCATTTCCCCTGCGTCGGCATGGGACAGCTTAATGGCGGTATGGCCGCGCGTCCCGGCGGGTGGCTTGCGCTCGGTGCGGTCTCGTTTTTTTGATGCCGTCAGCCGCTCACCGTGGGCTGGCCGGGGAGGGACTGCCGGCGTGTTGCGGGGTTTGTCTCCCCCGAACCAGTTTAGTGGGTTCACTCGCTGTCTCCAGTTGCCCTTCTGGGTGACAGGCTCCTTCCTGCTGAACCAGTTCATCGGGTTCACGCGTTGCCGCCAGCTTGATGTATCTTCGCTGACGTGTTTCTCCGCGTTCTTTCTCGCCTCGGCGTAAAAGCTGTCCGGCAGTTCGGCCTCGAGTTCCTCTTCACTGACGATCCCCTCGGGGAGGATCGCCTTGTTGGCGATCAGATAATCGCGATCGTCCGGATCGGCCTGGACGAGCAATTCGCGGATGCCGTCGATCTCATTCTTCGGGCCGATCACGATGACCCCCTTGGACAAGCGGCTTGGCTCCACGACGCGGAAGGAGTTGTCCCGGCCGTAGGCATCGTCCAGCATGCGCTCCACGTCGCCCGCTGTCAGTCGATTGAGCGGAATCACCACGCGGCCCATCGGCCCATTGGGCACCACCGCCTCCGGTTCCACGGCCGCCGCCTTGTTGCGCTTTAAAATTCGGGGGAGATATCCCTTCCGGGCCTCCACCCCGGTGGATGCTCCGAGGATCAGCAACCCTGCCAGCACAGTGCGGGTGGATTTATGCCAGTTGATCAACTTCATTTCTTGCCAAAAAGTGGCTTCAGTCTATTCCCCGGTTTCCGGTTGTCAAACCGCAGGGTTCGTTTGTTTTAGCCGTTTTCAGCCACAAAAAACCGGTTTTCCTGAGCAAACGCCATGCCAATGCACAAAAAGCGGAAGTGTGACACGGCCCGTTTTTTTTGGCACAATAATCCACGCGCGAATGTTCAGCATGACTTTCAAGAGGCTCCAGCGACTCCTCCCATCACTGGCAATCACTCTAACAGCATTTTTTGCGGAAGCCGATGAGATTCAGTTTAACCGCGATATCCGCCCGATCCTGTCCGACCACTGCTTCGCCTGCCACGGGCCGGATGCCAATCATCGCAAGGCCGGTCTCCGGCTCGACACACGTGAAGGAGTAGTGGCCGATCTTGATGGCTACTCGGCGGTGGTTCCCGGCGAACCGGCCAGGAGCGAGTTGCTCGCCCGCATCACCACCGGCGACGAGGACGACTTGATGCCCCCGCCCGAAACCGGCAAACCGCTGACCGACGGGGATAAAAAACGGCTGCGCGACTGGATCGCCCAGGGCGCCGAATACGAGGCGCACTGGGCCTACCTCCCGCCCAAGCGCCCAGCGTTGCCAAGCGTCAGCGACCGCGCTTGGCCAAGCGGCGCGATCGACCGCTTCATCATGGCGCGGCTCGAGAGCGCGAACTTGCCACCGTCACCCCCCGCCGATGCCGCGACCTTGGCCCGGCGGCTGCACTTCGACCTCACCGGGCTGCCGCCGTCGCCGCGCTTGGCCAAGCGCTTGAGCGGGTCGCCGCAGGCTTACGCGGAGGTCGTGGGCGAACTGCTGGCGTCGCCGCAATTCGGCGAGCGCCTGGCTAGTTACTGGCTCGACCTCGTCCGGTACGCCGACACGGTAGGCTATCACGGCGACCAGGATCACGCGATCACGCCTTACCGCGACTGGGTCATCAAGGCGTTCAACGACAACCTGCCGTTCGACCAGTTCACTGCCGAGCAACTCGCCGGCGACCTGCTGCCGGGGGCGACGGTGAACCAGAAAATCGCCAGCGGCTACAATCGGCTGCTGCAAACCTCGCACGAGGGCGGCGTTCAAAAAAAGGAGTACCTCGCCAAGTACTCCGCCGATCGCGTGCGCAATGTTTCCAACGCCTGGCTTGGGGCGACGCTCGCCTGTGCCGAGTGCCACGACCACAAATACGACCCGTTCACGCAGCGGGATTTTTACAGCCTTGCGGCGTTTTTCGCCGACGTGGATGACGACCAGTCTTTCAAGGGCACCAACACACTTCCGACCAAGCGCGAGCCGGAATTGCAGGTCGCATCGCCGCTGGCAGTGTCGCCGGCCAAGCTGACGCGAACAATGGTCACCGGGCGCGTCCAGCCAC
>CAYWMH010000167.1:0-1012 GCA_964459315.1 uncultured Verrucomicrobiota bacterium | reverse complement strand
GCCACGTCCGATCCGCATTTTACCGCGCGGCAACTGGATGGACGACTCGGGCGAAATCGTCTCGCCGTCGGTGCCGCATTTTCTGCCGGCGATCAACGCCAACGGCCGTGCGAACCGGCTTCACCTGGCCCGGTGGCTGACAGCCGCCGACAACCCGCTGACCGCGCGCGTGTTTGTGAACCGGCTCTGGTACCTGTTTTTTGGTTCAGGCCTGTCGCGGTCGCTGGACGACACCGGCTCGCAGGGGAATTGGCCGACACATCCCGCGCTGCTCGACTGGCTTGCGGTCGAGTTCGTCGAGAGTGGCTGGGACATCAAGCGCCTCGTCCGGCTCATCGTCACCTCCAGTGCCTACCGCCAATCGTCGCTAGTCACGCCGCAACAACTTGAGCACGACCCGGCGAACCGGCTTTACGCTCGGCAGGGGCGCTTCAGGTTTCCGGCCGAGACAATTCGCGACAACGCGCTCGCGCTCGGTGGCTTGTTGAACGACCAAATGGGAGGCCAAGTCGCCAAGCCGTACCAGCCGGTCGGCTACTACTTGCCACTCAACTTTCCCAGGCGCGCCTACAAGGCCGACATGAACGCCAACCAGTACCGGCGCGCCGTCTACGTGCATTGGCAGCGGCAATTCCTGCACCCGATGTTCCGTGCGTTCGACGCGCCGACCCGCGAGGAGTGCACCGCACAACGTCCGGTTAGCAACACGCCGCTGGCTGCGCTCACCCTGATGAACGACCCGACGTTTGTCGAGGCGGCGAAAGGATTCGCGGTTCGCATTCTCACCCAAGCCGGGCTGACTGATCACGACCGACTGGCTTGGGCGTGGCGCGCTGCGCTTGGCCGCGAACCGGGCCGGGAAGAACTTGCCGTGGCCGGATCGTTCCTCGGTGAAACCCGCCAACGCTACGAGGCCGACCCCAATGCCGCCAACGAGTTGCTCGCCGTCGGCATGTTCCAACTGCCTCCTGGCTTGGCCAAGCCGGAGGCCGCTGCATGGACGGTTCTTGGC
>CAYWMH010000166.1:1719-5792 GCA_964459315.1 uncultured Verrucomicrobiota bacterium | reverse complement strand
TGCCGCCGGGAATCGGCATTGTGCACCAGGTGAATCTCGAGTATCTCGCGCGCGGAGTGTTGAGCAGCGCGGACGGCATTTATTATCCGGACACGCTCGTGGGCACCGATTCGCACACGACGATGATCAACGGGCTGGGCATCGTCGGCTGGGGCGTCGGCGGTATCGAGGCCGAGGCCGGGATGCTGGGTCAGCCGGTCTACTTCCTGACGCCGGACGTGGTTGGCGTACGGTTCGACGGCGCATTGCGCGAGGGCGTCACCGCGACCGACCTTGCGTTGACCGTCACCGAGATGCTACGCGACGCCAAGGTGGTCGGGAAGTTTGTTGAGTTTTACGGCGACGGCGCAAGGCAGCTGCCGCTGACCGACCGCGCCACGATCGCCAACATGGCGCCCGAGTACGGCGCGACGATGGGTTTTTTTCCGATCGACGAGGAGACGGTGAACTACCTCCGGGCCACCGGCCGCGCCGACGACCATTGCGCGGTGTACGAGAATTATCACCGCGCACAGGGGCTGTTCGGCATCCCGGGCGAGGGCGAGATCGATTACTCGGTGGAACTGACGCTCGACTTGGGCTCGATCCAGCCCAGCGTGGCCGGGCCGCGCCGGCCGCAGGATCGCATCGAGGTACCCTGCCTTGGCGGGCAGTTTGAGACGCTCTTTTCCAAGCCAGTCGCCGACGGCGGCTTCGGGCGGGACGGTGGTGACTTGGCCAAGGTCTCTGCCGATGTGCCGGTGAATGGCAACGGCACCGAGCCGCTTGGCCACGGTGATGTGGTCATCGCCGCGATCACGAGTTGCACGAACACCTCCAACCCCAGCGTGATGCTGGCCGCCGGGCTCCTGGCCAAGCGCGCGGTCGAGCGCGGCCTCAAGCTGGCGCCGCTGGTCAAGGCGTCGCTCGCGCCGGGTTCGCGCGTGGTGAGCGATTATCTCGACAAGACCGGCCTGCAACCATACCTCGACCGGCTTGGCTTCAACCTCGTTGGCTATGGCTGCACAACCTGCATCGGCAACTCCGGCCCGCTCGACGCCGAGGTCGAGAAGGCGATCCTCGACAACAACCTCGTTGTCGCCTCGGTGCTCTCCGGCAACCGCAACTTCGAGGCGCGCGTGCACCAGAACGTGCGCGGCAATTTCCTGATGTCTCCGCCGCTCGTCGTGGCGTTCGCGCTGGCCGGGCGGGTCAACATCGACCTGACGAGCGAACCGCTTGGCCAAGCGGACGACGGCTCGGACGTGTTTCTGCGCGACCTTTGGCCAAGCCTCGCTGAGGTGCGCGACCTCATGCAAAGCGCGCTCAAGCCGGAGGTATTCCGCGAACTGTACAGCAACTTTGCCGATCAAAATCCGAAGTGGAATGAAATCCCGTCAAGCATCGGCCACGCCTACGAGTGGGACGAGGTGAGCACGTACATTCAGGAGCCGCCGTTCTTCGACGGCTTCGGGATGGAGGCCGGTTCGATTAGCGAGATCGTCGGCGCACGACCGCTGGGAGTGTTCGGCGACTCGGTGACGACCGACCACATTTCGCCGGCCGGCGCGATCAAGCCGGACTCGCCGGCGGGCCGTTACCTCGTCGGGAACGGGGTCGAGCAGGCCGACTTCAACAGCTACGGCTCGCGCCGGGGCAACGACCGCGTGATGACGCGCGGCACTTTCGCCAACGTGCGCATCAAGAACCTGATGGTGCCCGGCACCGAGGGCGGTGTGACGAGCCATCAGCCCGACGGCGAGGCAATGGACATTTACGATGCCGCCGTCAAGTACCGCGACGAAGGTACGCCGCTCGTTGTCGTGGGCGGCAAGGAGTACGGTACCGGCAGTTCGCGCGACTGGGCGGCCAAGGGCACGCGCCTGCTCGGCGTGCGTGCGGTGATTTGCGAGAGCTTCGAGCGGATCCACCGCTCCAACCTGATTGGCATGGGTGTGTTGCCGTTGCAGTTCCACGACGGGACCGGCGTCAGCAGCCTGAGGCTAAACGGTTCGGAGACCTACGACGTGCTTGGACTGGACGACGAGTTGAAGGCTCAGCAGGAATTGACTGTGCGGATCACCCGCGCTGACGGTGCCAGCGAGGTGGTGCCGGTGCGTTGCCGGATCGATACCGACATTGAGATCGAATATTACCGGCACGGCGGAATCCTGTCGTACGTGCTGCGGCAACTGGTGGCCAACGGCTGATGAAAAGACCGGTTTTCGAGGATTTGACTTGCCTTTTGGCACAGGCTGCCATTCATTCCCCGCCGATTTATGAGTGAGTCGAGCGAACCAGATATTCTGTTTGAAGGTGCCGAGTGGTTTGATCAAAACAAAGGCAAACTGTTTAACGGCGCACTGTTGATCATCGTGGCAGTGGTCGGCTGGCAACTGTTTAGCAAGAGCCAGTCTGACTCCCGGGCCGACTCCGAGTCGGCGCTGTTTGACATCCAGACAGTTGGGGTTACCAACTTGTCCGAGGTGGCCGCAGCCTATGATAATGTTGTCGTGAACAACGCCGGCAAACCGGTCGCCGAGCGGGCATTGATTTTGAGCGGCAAGACCTGGCTCGAAGTGTCGGACTACGACAAGGCTCAGGCTGCATTTGACAACTACCTTGCCGAGTTTGAGAATGGTCATTGGGTAGCCGAGGCCCAGCTTGGCCAAGCGATCTGCAAGGAGGCCAAGGGCGATACCACAGCCGCGATCAGTACCTACCAAAGCCTGACCAACAGTAACGACAAAGTCATCCAAAGCCGGGCGACGGCGTTGCTGGAGGCGGCGCAAACCATGCTCGAGCCTCTTGTGGTAACCCCCAAACCTACGCCGGTAATTCAGCCTGAAGCACCCAAGCCGACGCCTTCGCCCCCGCTGTCGGCACCGGCTGCGCCGGACAACAAGTAGCTCCCTCTGCGAACCGTGAACATCGCCATTATCGGAACCGGCTACGGGGGATTGGTGACGGGAACCGGCTTTGTCGAAGTCGGCCACAATGTCCTCGGCGGCGATTGCGACGAGGCCAAAGTCAAGCTGCTGCAGGAAGGCGGCATCCCGATTTTCGAGCCGGGGCTCGAGGAGATGGTCAAAAAGAACGTCGCCGCCGGGCGACTCAACTTCACGGCAAGCACGGCGGAGGGAGTGGAAAAGTCAGATGTCATCTTCATCGCCGTGCCGACTCCGCCGCTTGAGGACGGCTCCGTCGATCTCAGTTACATCGAGCGGGTGGCCCGGGACATCGCCAACGCGATGACCTCGTACAAGGTCGTCGTCGACAAGAGCACCGTGCCGGTCAAGACTGGCGAAAAAGTCGCCGAGACCATCAAGCGCTACTGCAAGGCGGAGTGTGATTTTGACGTGATCAGCAACCCGGAATTCCTGCGCGAAGGTTTTGCGGTGGAAGATCTTATGAAACCGGATCGCATCGTGGTGGGCACCACCTCCGATAAGCCGGAAGCGGCGATGCGGGAGATTTACGAGCCGTTCAACGCGCCGATCATTTTCACCGATATCAACTCGGCGGAGTTGATCAAGCACGCCGCCAACTCATTCCTCGCCATGAAGATTTCGTACATCAACGCCGTGGCGGCCATTTGCGAGGCGTCCGGCGCGAACGTCGAGGAGGTGGCAAGAGGCATTGGGATGGACGAGCGCATTGGTAGCCGCTTCCTCAACGCGTCGCTTGGCTTCGGCGGCAGTTGTTTCCCGAAGGATCTCAGCGCGTTCATCCGCATCAGCGACGACTTGGGCTACGATTTCGGCCTGCTGAAGGAGGTGCAGAAAATCAACGCCAAGCAGATGGATCGCTTCCTGAAAAAGATCACCGACACGCTGTGGATCTTGAAGGACAAGACCATTGGCGTGCTGGGTTTGGCATTCAAGCAGAACACGGACGATGTTCGCATGTCGCCCGCGATCGAGGTGTGCCAGCGGCTGCTGAAGGAGGGCGCGTCGCTGCGCGTGCACGACCCCAAGGCGATGGAGAAAGCCAGGGAACTGCTGCCGACGGAGCGTGTCACCTATGTCGACGACATGGACAGCGTGGCAGAGGGTTGTGATGCGCTGGTGGTAGCGACCGAGTGGCCCGAGTTC
>CAYWMH010000166.1:0-1709 GCA_964459315.1 uncultured Verrucomicrobiota bacterium | reverse complement strand
AGTTCAAGGAACTGGACTTGGCCAAGGCGCGGGAGGCCATGACCGCGCCGCTGCTGTTTGACGGCCGCAATCTGTTCGATCCAGCGGAGATGGAAAAGCTTGGCTTCAGCTACAAGTGCATTGGCCGTTAAGCCCATCGACGTTGCCGCTGGGCTGGTTTTTCACCAACAGAAACTTCTGATCACCCAGCGTCCGGTTGGCACCCACTTGGCCGGCTTGTGGGAGTTCCCCGGTGGCAAGCGCGAGGCAGGCGAGACCTTCGAGGCATGCCTCGTGCGCGAACTTCTGGAGGAGTTGGGCATCGAGGTGGCGCTTGGCCAATTGTTCGAGGAGATCACCCATGAATACCCGGAGCGAACGGTTGAGTTGAAATTCTTCCTGTGCCGCTTGGCCAAGGGGCGGCCGCGGGCCATTGGGTGCGCTGCCTTCGAGTGGGCCACACGGAACGGCTTGGCCAAGCGCAATTTTCCTCCCGCAGACGAACGGCTGCTTCGGCGCTTGGTTGACACCGAGTCGCTCTGGCGGTAACAATTAAGTCGGTTTAGGCACAATTCCTCAAGAATTGCGCCCGAATGCCGATAGTTAACGCGGAGTGGTGCAGCACTTTTCTTTTTTTATCCAGATTTCAGCCGTTTTGTGTCTGTGTCGCTTGGCCAAGAGTTAAATCCATGGCGGAGTTTCCGGACATTTTTGCCTGTGTTTCATGCGAAAAAGCACTTTTCGTCGATGAAAAAGATCGAGCGTCGGAGAAATACGAATGCCCGTTCTGCCACCACGAACACACGCCGGAGGAGGCACTTGGCGAAGACAAGCCAGAGACTCCTGAAACTGCCGAGGATGCTCCCATTGAGGCAACCGCATCTGAGGAGCCATTGGAGCCCAACCCCGCCGCCGCCGAACCTGCCGCCGAACCAAGCGAGGTTCCCGACACGGAACCGGCAGAAACAACGAACGAGGGGGACGTCGAGTTGTTCGTTGAGGAGCCAAGCGAAGCCGAGCCGAAGGCAGAAGCTGAGAGTGATCCCATTAACGAGGAACCCAACCAGGAGGGGGATGAGGTTGAACCATTCATCGACGAGCCAAACGAACCTGAGCCGGAGGTCGCGGAGGAGCCGGAAGAAAATCTGGTAGTCGAGGAAGCCAAGGTGGACATTGCGATTCCGGACGACTTGGAATTGCCCGACGTGTTCGCCTGCCTGTCGTGCGACAACGCCCTGTTCCTGGACGAGACCGAGCGCAAGACCGGCGATTTTTCCTGTCCCCATTGCGGGCAAAAAAACAGCTCCGCCGAAACCCAGGCGGTGGCCGCCGAACAACTGGCAGCCGTGGAGGAAGTCACACCCGCACCCGTAGCGGAACACAAGTTTGACGAACTGATCGAGTGCCCCGGTTGCGAGAAGGCGATCAAGTTGATGCCGGAGGAACGGGACGAGGACTCGGTCAACTGCCCGTACTGTAAGACCGCCATAGCGGCTCCGGAGCCGCCTGTTGAAGAAGATCCGCCCGAGGAGGTTGTTTCCGGGGAGATCGAGAGCGAGGCGTCGCCGGAGGAAGCGGCACCGCAAGCGGAGCGTGTCGCGGAAGCCGAAACGGAAACGCCCAAGGCCGAACCGGAGGAAGAGACAGGCCAATCGGAATCCGGGGCAACTCCCGCTCCTGAGGAGGCTTCGTCGTCTGCGGATGAACCGGGGGACGTCCCGCCCGCTGAA
>CAYWMH010000165.1:0-5800 GCA_964459315.1 uncultured Verrucomicrobiota bacterium | reverse complement strand
GGCGCCATCCACTCCAGAACCCGGGCTAAGGTGTTTATTGGCTGCATTTACTATGGCATCAACATCAAGTTGGGTTATGTCGCCGAGTTGATGGGTGATGCAGTTCATCGGGGTCGAGGTCTGCCTCGATTTTGGCCCGCGTAGTGGGCTTTAGGTCGGGTCGTTACAGGGCTGATTGTAGGCGGGCGCGGAGGGCCGGGTCAAGGTGAGGGATGGCGCGGTAGTGGTGGGGCCTTTTGATGTTCAGGCGCCGAACACGCCGCCGTACTCGGGCTCATCCGAGCAGTCGTTGTAGAGGGAGGGAAATAATCTGATGGCTAGGCTAGAATCTGCTTGATCGCATGCGCCTCCTCGACACCGGTGAGCCGGACGTTGAGGCCTTGAAATTTAAAAGTGAAACGCTCGTGGTCGATCCCCATACAGTGCAGGATGGTAGCGTTCATGTCGTTGATATGCACCGGGTCTTTGACGATGTTGTAGCAGTACTCATCCGTTACGCCGTGGACGCCGCCGCGTTTGACGCCGCCGCCAGCCATCCAGATCGAGAAGCAGCGGCCGTGGTGGTCGCGGCCGTTGCGCAGCCCCCCCTGGCTGTAGCTGGTGCGCCCGAACTCGCCGCCCCAGATCACTAGCGTGTCTTCGAGCAGGCCGCGCTGTTCGAGGTCGGTGACGAGCGCCGCGGAGGCTTGGTCGGTGTCTTTGCACTGCGCGGTCAAGTGCGGGACGAGGCTGCCGTGTTGGTCCCAGCCGCGGTGGAAGAGTTGCACGAAGCGCACGTCGCGCTCGGCCAGTCGCCTGGCGAGCAGGCAATTGTAGGCGTATGTGCCGGGGCTGCGCGCATCCTCGCCATAGAGCTTGAATGTGCTCTCTGGCTCGTCCGATAGGTCGACGATCTCTGGCGCCGCGGTCTGCATGCGGAAGGCCATCTCGTATTGGGTAATGCGTGTCTGGATCTCGGGGTCGCTGAAGCGCGCGATCGAGCCCTCGTTGAGCGCGGCGAGATCATCGAGCATCTCACGCCGGGTCGGGCGATTGAGTCCACTCGGATCTTTGAGGTAGAGGAGCGGATTCTTACCGCTACGCATCAATACCCCCTGATGTTTCGAGGGTAGGATTCCGCTTCCCCAGAGCCTCGAGAAGATCGGTTGGCCAGGGTTCTTGCCGTTGCCCTGCGAGAGCAACACGATGTAGGCGGGCATGTCCGCATTCACGCTCCCCAGGCCGTAGCTCGCCCACGCGCCGAGGCTCGGGCGCCCCGGGATCTGCGAGCCGGTGTTGATCAAAGTGATGCCTGGGTCGTGGTTGATCGCCTCCGTGTGCATCGAGTTGATCACCGTGATTTTGTCGGCAATGTCAGCAGTGTGCGGGACGAGGTCGCTCATCCACGTCCCGGATTGGCCACGCTGCTTCATCGGCGATACCGGACCACAGACCAGGAATTTCTTCTGGCCAGCAGTCATCCCGGTCACGCGCTGGCCACCGCGGACACTGTCCGGCAACTCGCTGCCGTGCAGTCTCTCGAATGCGGGGGAATGATCGAGCAGGTCGATGTGCGACGGACCGCCGGATTGGAATAGGTAGATGACGCGTTTGGCCTTCGCGGGGAAATGCGGCAACTCGCGGTTTACTGATTGCCCGGCGGAGGCTTCGCTGAGCAATGACGTCGACGCCAGAGCTCCGAGCCCAATGCCGGACTGCCCGAGGAAGGCGCGGCGCGATAGTAGCGTTTTGGTGTCGTCGTTGATCATTGTCTTGTCACGGCCTCGTCCATGTTTAGCAAAGTGCTGGCGACCAGCGTCCACGCGACTTGCACGGGATCGCTACTGCCCGGTGCCCCAGCAGAGGCTAGCAATTGGCGCGCCTTCTCCGCCTGCGATTGGTAAGCCTGCCGGTAGCGAACCAGCGCGGCCGAGAGAACGCCCTGTTCCTTCGTCGTCGGCGCTCTGCCGAGAACCCGTTTGGCTCCGAGATCGATCCCGTCTTGCGGCGAGCCCTCTGCCGCCATGAGGTCTCCGAGGGCGTGCGCCGCCTCGAGGAATTGTGGGTCGTTCTGCAGCACCAGCGCCTGCAGTGGCGTGTTGGTATTGAGGCGTCGGACGCTACAGGTCTCGCGGCTCGGGGCGTCGAAGATCGCCATGCTCGGTGGCGGCGAGGTTCGCTTCCATGCGGTGTAGAGGCTGCGCCGGTAGAGTACGCGACCGCTGCCGGGCAGGAACTTCTGCGAGCTGAACGGCTTCGGGTAGCCGTAGTGGCTCACCTCTTCCCACAGGCCGTCGGGCTGGTAGGGGTGCACGCTCGGGCCGCCGAGATCGTCGTTCAGCAGGCCGCTCGCCGCGAGCGCGCCGTCGCGCACGAACTCCGCCGCCAACCGGAACCGCGGCGCACGCGCCAACAGGCGGTTGTAGGGATCCTTCTCCAGCAGTTCCGGTGTCGCCTCGGACTGTTGACGGTAGGTCTCCGACATCACCATCTGGTGCAGCAGGCGACGCAGATCCCAGCCACTGGCGACGAAATCTGCCGCCAGCAGGTCGAGTAGTTCGGGATGGGAGGGGAACTCGCCCTGCGTGCCGAAGTCTTCGGCGGTTTTCACCAGACCGGTCCCGAACAGCATCTGCCAGTAGCGGTTGACGATGACGCGCGAGGTGAGCGGGTGCTCTGGATCCACCAGCCAATGGGCGAGATCTAGACGCGTCCGTTTGCCGTTCGGGGTCCCCACTGCGCCCAGTGGAGGGAGAGTCGAAGGCGTCCCTGCGCTCACCTCGGCCCCGGGTTGGTCGTAGGCACCGCGGGTCAGAATGTGCGTCTTGCGCGGCTTGTAGTCCATCACCATCACGGTCGTTCGCCCCGTGTCGGCGGCCTTGCGCAAGATTTTCTCCTCGAGGTCCAGCTGGTTCGTCAAGGTCTTGAAGGCCGGCTGCATCTCCGCGAACGCGGTGTTGATCGTTGCCCAATGTTCGGTCGTGCGATCCGGCTTGGCCATGCCCAGCGCCTGGTGGAGCGCATCGGGTCCAGCATCCGATGGCTCCTTGCCATACAGCGTTCCCCATACGCCGTCGCCATGTTTGGCAAGTTCCGCGGCAGGCTCCCAATTTGTCCCGGCCGCCCCCGCAACCGGCAACCTCGCCTGCCATTTCTTGTCGGTAACGACGTACCACTCCTCGCCATTCGCCGCTCGCATCGCCAAGCTCAACAACAGTCCCGCTGGGCTAGCACCAATGTTCGTCGCGCGCACGGCGATGGTGTTGTCGCCGACTTTCAGTCCGCGGACTTCGAAAACTTTCGGCCTGGTCCAATCATCGGATGAACCGATCGACCGGCCATTGATTTCCACCTCGCAAGCATTGTCACAGGTGACCCATAGTCGCGCCTCGGACGGAATGGCTTCCAAGTTGAACCGACGTTCGAACTCGACCGACTTGGCAGTTTTGTCGGCAGCAAACCAAATCCACGACGGTTGATCTTGCGGGAACAGAACCAACTTCTTCGCGACTGCTCTGCTACTTTTGAGGAGCCCGAGGCTCGCCAGCTGCTCCGTTTCCCACCGGTCACGCTGCGCCGCGATGCGCGCCGGGGGCACAGCGCGGAGGCGCTTTAATTCGGCAATACGCACGGCGGCGTCCCGCTTCACCCGCTCGGGTGGACAGATCGCTGACCCCGCCTCGATCAGCGGTCCCGTGTTGGCGTTGGTCGCACCGTTGCCCGGTTCGCTAGATTGGTTGAAGAACGCGTAAAACTGGTAGAACTCCTTCTGCGAGATCGGGTCATATTTGTGATCGTGACACTGCGCACATTTCATGGTTAGCCCCATGAACACCGTGGCGACTGTATCGACCTTATCGACGTTGTAGGTCACCCGGTATTCCTCGGGGATCGTTCCGCCCTCGTGCGTGTTCATGCTATTGCGCAAGAACCCGGTGGCGACGCGTTGCTGCTCGGTGGCGCCCGGCAACAAATCTCCAGCGATCTGCTCAACCGTGAACTCGTCGAAGCGCTTGTTGGTGAGGAAGGCATTGAGCACCCAGTCGCGCCAGATCCACATGTCGCGATGGTCATCGATCGAGTAGCCGTTTGTGTCCGCATAACGCGCCCCGTCTAGCCAGTCGACAGCGAGGCGTTCGGCGGCGGCGGGCGACTGGAGAAGCCGATTGACCACCCGTTCGTAGGCACCCGGTTTGTGATCCCCAAGGAACGCGTCGAGTTCCTCCGGCGTCGGCGGCAAACCGGTAAGATCCTGGGTGATTCGGCGCAACAAGGTCGCCCGATCGGCGGGCGGTGCCGGGCGCAATCCAGTCCCGGCTAGGCGAACTCGGATCAGCGAATCGACCGATGCTCCCTGTACTGCCTTCAGCGCTTGGAATGCCCAGTGTCCCTCGTACTCCGCGCCCTGGTCAATCCATTGCCCGAGGACTTCGATCTGCCCTGGGGTGAGCCGATGGTTTGAGTCCGGAGGAGGCATCTTCTCATCCGGGTCCCTCGAAGTGATGCGCTTCCACAGTTCGCTTGCCTTGCGGTCTCTAGGGACCAGCGCCTGGCGATCCTCCTCCTTTCCGAGCAGCGCCGTCGCCGACTCGAATGAATGAAGTTGCAGCCCCGCTTTCGCGTCCTTCGCCACCGGTCCGTGACAACCAAAGCAATTATCTGAAAGGATCGGACGGACGTCGCGATTGAAGCTGAGTGAATCCGGTTCTTCTCCCAATGCGAAAGAGATCAACAGAGGTACGGCGAAGATTGGGAGCATCAACACAATGGATGCCACGGTGGATCGAATTCTCATGAGTAGGTCAGGCAAAGATGTCCATCGTGGGTTTTCCCTTCCCATCTTTGGTGGCAAAAAATGGGCGTTTCTCGACCTCGTAAGCTGTCTTTGGGCAGATGCTCATCGCGGTAAAAATGATGGAGGCGGGGGGAGTCGAAACAATCTCAGCTCTTAACCAACCTTTCGCCTTCGGGCGTAACAGTATGCCTTCCAACGCTTAGATGCAAGTGGCCTTGTTTGTGTAAATTGCAACAATGCGAACCATCGCAATCGAAATCTGGTCCGTAATGGTCTGCAATCAGCAAGGGAGGGGAGGGCGTTGGTTTAGTTGCCTTCAGCTTACAATTCACTATTAGACTTGCCGCCGGTTGGCAGTGTATTTATTAGGCCGTTGTCTTTGGCATGGTTGAGGAGGTTGTTGAGGATGGTGATGGAGAGATTCGCGGTTCGGCCTGTCCAGCCTCCTTTGATTTTTACTGTTCGGTATTTGATGATCTTTTCGCGACTGATTTGGTGGATTGGCAAGTTGCCAAAGAAAGCACTCCATTGTTTGAGATGTTGATTCTCTGAATCGTAGGTTCGCTTTCTTTTCATATTGGCAATAGAAACCAA
Source organism: uncultured Verrucomicrobiota bacterium (assembly GCA_964459315.1). Taxonomy (GTDB): domain Bacteria; phylum Verrucomicrobiota; class Verrucomicrobiia; order Limisphaerales; family UBA1096; genus UBA1096. The sequence continues at coordinate 432 of CAYWMH010000165.1, read as the reverse complement.
ATAATGATCACGAAATGAGTTGAATGGTTGAGACTGACGAATCGAAAGACTAGAGGATTTACCTAGATACTTAAGCTGTTCGAGCTCACGCCTTGCCTCTTGAACTGTCGTCATTTCAAGGGGCACACGCCGATCAATCTTTTGTCCCGATCCATCGTCGATGAAGAGTCGGGCATAGAATTGTTTCCCCCGAATCCAAAGACCCCGGATAGGTTTACCTTTTGAATCTTTGACTCGCTGGAATTTCGGCGTCTTTAAGCCGTCGTTTGAAGAATTACCGGCACAATTACCGGCACAACTCTGTTTTGTGGTCTTGTTTTTCATGTCGTTCGTTTTGTTGACGAACTGACTTAACCACTGAAAACAGCGAGTCTTTTGAAGATGGTACGCGCGAAAGGAGTCGAACCTTCACTCCCGAGGGAACCGGATCCT
>CAYWMH010000164.1:0-5816 GCA_964459315.1 uncultured Verrucomicrobiota bacterium | reverse complement strand
TGGGCAACCACCAGTCTCTCGTGGCCCGAGCGTTCGCGCCGTTCGTTCCTCGGGACGCGGCCGATCTGGCCAAGCGCATGCAGCGCCGAGTCTACACCGACGCGGCCGGCCGCCAGCGCGAGGACAAGCATGTCGTGCTTGCGCGCAAGGTACTGCTCGAGGATTGGCGGGGCATCACCAACGCACTGGCCCGGCTCGACTTCGGAGTCGACGTGAAGTCGCTGCCTCGCAAGGAACGGCTGGGCTACTACAACGTCCGGCGCGCCGTGTTTTGCGAGCGGGTTGATTCTCAGTTGCGCGTTTATCCAAGCGGCAGCCTCGCGGCGCACGTGACCGGGTTTGTCGGTGTACGCGAACCGGGGAACTCCGGCGCGCCGGTGGCCGGACTCGAGGGGAAACACGGTATTGAGCGGATGCTCGACTCGGAACTGGAGGGCGTGCGCGGTTGGAGTGAGATCGAGACCGACCGCCGCCGTCGGGAGGTGGTGGCGTTTCGCGAGTACGACGTGAAGCCGCGCGACGGCTTGAACGTGGTTTTGACGCTCGACGCCAACATGCAGTACATCGCCGAGAAGGCGCTCGAGACACTTTGCGCGAAACACACCCCGGCGAGTGCCTGCGCCGTCGTGGTCGATCCGCGGACCGGCGCGATCCTGGCGTTGGCCAATCGCCCGACATTCGACCCGAACCAGCCGGGCGACTCTACCGCGGCGAACCGGCGCAACCGTGTAATCACCGACTCGTTCGAGCCGGGCTCGACCTTCAAGATCGTGGCCGTGTCCGGCGCGCTCAATGAGCACGCGGTGCGGATCACCGACCGGTTCCACTGTGAGAACGGTCGCTACTACTTCGCCGGCAAGGTGCTGCGCGACCACCATGCGTACGGCCCGATGTCGGTTCGGGAGATCATCACCAAGTCGTCCAACATCGGCACGGCCAAGGTAGCGATGAAACTGGGCGCACACCGGCTTCACAATTACATCTCTGAGTTGGGCTTTGGTCAGCGCAGTGGCGTGCCGTTGCCGGGGGAGGTGCGCGGCATCCTGCACCCTGTCAGTCGGTGGAGCAAACTGTCCATCTCACGGATCCCGATGGGCCACGAGATCGCGGCGACACCACTACAGCTCACGATGGCGATGTCCGCCATGGCCAACGGCGGCAACCTGATGCGTCCGTTGCTGGTGGACCGTTTGGAGGACCGGGATGGGAATGTCGTGATGCAGTACAAGCCGACCGTGGTGCGCAAGGTGATCGGCGACGAGACCGCACAGCAGATGGTCAAGACGCTGATGACGGTTGTCTCTGAGCAGGGTACAGCGCGTCAGGCACGGCTCGACAATTATACTGTCGCAGGCAAGACCGGCACGGCGCAGAAGCCATCCAAGACTCGGCGCGGCTACGAGGCCGGCAAATATTTTTCGTCGTTCATCGGGTTCCTGCCGGCGGAGGCGCCCCGATTGTGCATCGGGGTGTTCGTGGACGAACCGAACGACGGATATTACGGCGGCGTAGTGGCGGGACCGGCGTTCAAGGTGATCGCCGAGAAGTCGGCCAACTACCTCGGCCTCGAGCCGTCGGGGCCGGTCGAGCCGTTGTCGGAGCGCAAACCCCGGGTGGTGTCAAGATGATGGAACCGCGCACGCTGGGTTATGTTGAGGAGAGCTGCAACGGGCGACTCGTCGCGGGCGAACGCTCGGCGAGTGTGCGCCGTGTCTGCACCGACTCGCGCTTGGCCAAGCCGGGTGACTTGTTTGTCGCGATCCGCGGGGACCGATTCGACGGGCACGATTACCTGGGCGACGCGCTTGGCCAAGGGGCGGAGGCGGCCGTGGTCAGCCAATCCCGGCTTGGCCAAGCGGAGGCGGCCGGGCCGACGATCGAGGTGGAGGAGACACGGGAGGCGCTTGGTCAACTGGCGGCCCGGTATCGGCGGGACTTTGAACTGCCGGTCGTGGCGGTTGGTGGCTCCAATGGCAAGACCGGCACGAAGGAAATCTTGGCCACGGTGCTCGGCCAGCGGCTCAAGACGCTCTCGAGCGAGGCCAGTTTCAACAACGACATCGGGGTGCCGCTGACGCTGCTTCGGCTGCGCGAGGCCCACGAGGCGGCGGTGCTCGAGGTCGGGTCGAATCATCCCGGAGAACTACAGCCGCTGCTGCAACAGATCCAGCCGAAGTACGGTGTGCTGACGAGCATCGGGCGCGAGCATTTGGAGTTCTTCGAGGATTTGGACGGAGTGATAGAGGAGGAGGGGGCGCTGGCCGAGGCGCTGCCGGCGGACGGCTGCCTGTTTGTCAACGGGGACATCGACGGGCTGGAGGCCATCCGCGCCCGTTGCCGCGCGGCGGTGGTCACCATTGGGGAGGGCGCTTCCTGCGACTGGCGCCTCACCGGCGTCGGGCTGGAGGATGAGGGGACGACGTTTGAACTGATTTCGCCGAAGGGAGATTGGAGCGGAGCCTGCCGCGTTAACCTGCTGGGCCGTCATAACGCCCGGAACGCCGCGCTTGCCATGGCAGTTGCGGCGGAACTGGGCCTGAGCCGGGAGGAACTGGACCAGGGCCTGCAGCGTTGTCAACCGGCGTCGATGCGAATGGAGATGCAGACACTCGGCGGTGTGCGCATCCTCAACGACGCCTACAACTCCAACCCGGACTCCCTTCTGGCGGCTTTGGAGACGCTGGAGACGTTTCCGACCGGGGGAAAACGGATCGCCGTTCTCGGCGACATGGCCGAGCTTGGCCAAGCCAGCGGGTCCGCACACGAGGAGGCGGGCCAGCTTGCGGCCAGGCTCGGCCTGAGCGGCCTCGTCGCCGTCGGCCGGTGGGCGGACACGACGGTGCGCGCGGCGCAGGCGGCCGGCTTGGCCAACGTGGCGGCGTTTGACGACGCGGCCGTTGCTGGCCGGGCGTTGGCGGCCAAGCTGGATGCTGGAGACGTCGTGCTCGTCAAGGGCAGCCGGGCGGCGGGAATGGAGCGCGTTATCGAGGCGCTCTCGGAGGCGATGAAAACTTAGCGTTAAGGATGTTCTTTTACCTCAGCCAGGTTCCGCAGTGGTTGGCCGACAACGGCTACGCCGCCTACGCGGACTGGCTCTCCTTCCTCCGCGTCTTCCAATACATCACCTTTCGGACCGCCGGCGCGGCGGTCACGGCGCTGCTGCTTTGCTGGTGGCTGGGTCCGAAAATCATCTCGCTGCTCAAGCGGCTTAATCTCGGGCAGGAATACTCAGACAAGGCCGAGGAAGCCGGTGGGCTCGGCGCGCGGGTGCTGAGCAAAAAGGGCACGCCGTCGATGGGCGGCATCATGATCGTGCTGGTGCTGGACGTGACCACACTACTCTGGGCCAAGTGGAACGAGTTCCTCGCGCTGAGCCTGATGTCGGTGGTGGTGCTGGCGGCGCTTGGGTTTTACGACGACTGGGTCAAGCTCACGCGGCAGGACAAGGCCGGCATCCAGTCGAAGGTGAAGTTGGTGGTGCAACTGGCGCTGGGCCTCTTCATCGGGCTGTACCTGTGGCATCACCCGACCAAGAGCGACCTGGTCGGGAAACTGGTGGTGCCGTTTTACAGCGGGGAGATCGTGTTTGCCGGGGTGGGCTTCGTCGGCCTGCTGGTCACCACGCTGGCGATTGTCGGCAGCTCCAACGCCGTGAACCTGACCGATGGTCTCGACGGCTTGGCCATCGGCTGCACGCTGATCGTGACCTTCGTGTTCATCATTTTCACCTACATCGCCGGGAACAAGATCATGGCTGAGTACCTGCGTGTCCCATACGTCGAGGGAGCGGGAGAGTTGACGGTGTTTTGCGCGGCGCTGGGCGGGGCGGGCTTGGGTTTCCTTTGGTACAACTGTCACCCGGCGCAGGTGTTCATGGGCGACACCGGGTCGCTGGCGCTGGGGGGGGTGTTGGGCGTTATCGCGGTGCTGATCCATCAGCCGTTTGTGCTGGTGATCGCCGGCGGGGTGTTCGTGATGGAGGCGGTCTCGGTGTTGATCCAAACCGGCTGGTTCAAACACACGCGCCGCCGGCACGGGGAGGGGCGGCGGGTGTTCCTCATGGCGCCGTTGCATCATCATTTCGAGAAAAAAGGGTGGTACGAGTCGCAGGTCGTCGTGCGGTTTTACATCCTGGGTATTTTATTTGCAGTGCTCGCTTTGAGTACGCTGAAATTGAGATAGATTAGATCGTCATGTTCAAGCTGAAGGGCAGTCGGGTGTTGTTGGTCGGACTCGGGTCACGGGGCCGGGCGGCCTGCCGGTTGCTGTGCGCCAGCGGTGCGTCGGTGGTGGCGGTCGATCGCAAGGAAAACGATGCCTTGAAAGAGGAGACCAACCACTTGGCCAATCTGGGCGCGGAGGTGCACCTCGGCTTGGCCAAGCCGTTGGCCAAGCTGCTTGACGGCGTCGAGTTGGGCGTGATCAGCGTGGGCGGCATCCGCCAGACCGCCTGGTTGCGGGCGCTGCGTAAGGCCGACATCCCGGTGATCGGGGAACTCGAACTGGGATTCCAGCAATTGCGCTGCCTCAACATCGCCGTGACCGGCACCAACGGCAAGACCCCGGCGGCTGGCTTGATTGAGCGGGTTTTACTCGGGGCGCAACGGGAAACCCGCTTGGCTGGCAAGGTGGAAAACCCGGTCTGCGACGCCGTGGATGGCTCGAAGGAATTGGATTACCTGCTCCTCGCCGTGAACTCGTTCCAACTCGAATTGACCCAGTTGTTCAGCCCGACCGTCGCGGTGGTGACGAACCTCTCGCCGGATCACATGGATCATTACGGCAACATGGAGTCGTACGTGAAGGCCAAGGCGCGGATTTTTGCCAACCAGCAGCCGTTCGACTGGGCGATCATCCAAAGCGAGGCGCTGGCGCACATCCGTTCGTTCGGCATCGAGATTCCCTCCAAGATCATCACCTTCAGCGCGAGCAACCGGCGGGCGGACATCTCGCTCGACCGCGGCTTGATCATGAGCCGCGTGCCGGGTTGGGAGGGGCCGCTGATGGATTTCAGCGACTGCCAGTTGCAGGGGGCTCACAATGCGGAGATCCTGATGGCGGCGCTGGCGGTGGGGCGGGTGTTCCGGATTCCGCTGGAGCAGTCGGCGGAAATCCTCCGGAATCACCCGACATTGCCGCATCGGTGCGAGTTGGTGGCCGAGAAAGACGGCGTGAGCTACATCAACGACTCCCGATCCACCAATCTCGCCGCCCTTGAAAAGTCACTTTCCTCAATAAAACAAGGCCATGGAGGCCGTCCGAACGTTTGGCTGCTGGCCGGCGGACGCGACAAGGCCGCTGAGTACCACGACATCGGCCCTTTGCTCTCGCAGCGGGTCAAGGCGGCCTTCCTGATGGGTGAAATCCGCGAAACTGTGCGCGCCGCGTGGAGCCTGTTCACGCCATGCCGGCTGGTGGATACGCTGGAGGAGGCCGTCCGCCAATGCGCGGAGATGGCCGAGGAGGGAGATGTCATTTTGCTCTCGCCAGCGAGCGAGGATTCCGGTAGCGTCAACGGCTATAAACATCGTGGCGAGATGTTTCGACGCTCAGTCGAACGCTTGGCCGGGTCTTCAACGGAAGCTGAAAGCACCGGCAAGGAATCTTCAGCCTCAAAAATTTCCCCCGTCTTGTCGCGATGAAACCGTCTTCCCAACCACAATATCTTGTGTGCCCCCAGGGCGCTTGGCCAAACGCGCGTCCTTTTTTTCAACAAAACAAGGAGTAATCAAACATGTCCAGTCATAATCCCCTAAGACCCAAAAGTTCCCTGCTCGAGCAGAAAGCCAATAGCCGCTCCGGCCTGCAGATGGTGA
>CAYWMH010000163.1:0-5817 GCA_964459315.1 uncultured Verrucomicrobiota bacterium | reverse complement strand
GCCATCGCCTCGACGAGGCTAACCGGGTGCGCCTCGAACTCGTAGTACGACGCCAGCACAAAAGCGTCGGCCTGGGCGAACAGGTCGCGCTTTTTCGGCTCGTCAGCGAAACCGTGGTAAACAACGAGCGGCCCCTGGCTGTCGATCAAGTCCGCTTGGCCAAGCCGCACGTTGAACTCGGCCTCCTCTTCGGGCAGGTAAAACTTCCCCGCCACATCGAGTTGCACGCGCTTGGCCAAGCCGCTGGCCCGCAGCCGTGCGTTCACCTCGGCCACGGCCTCGATGGCGTCGAACAGCCCCTTTTCCCGGTAGCACAGGCTGAGGTACAGCAGGCGAAGCGTCCCCGCCTGGCCAAGCGCCCGGGCGCGGGCCTGCTGCGCCGGCTTCAGGCGCGACTCGTAGTCGGGGCAGGGGTCGGGCGCGCAGTTGGGCACGGTCACGATGCGGCGCGGCGAAAGCTTGGCGGCGTCCTCGTGGTAAAAATCGCCGAGGACGATGCTCAGCGCGGGTCGGCCGAGCAACCGGCGCGACACCCACCGTTCCCAGCCGCGCGCCTCCGTCTCGAGCCAGCCACCGACGCCAGACGCCTGGTAATGAAAAATCGTCCGCCGGAAAAACGGACGGCACAGCAGCATCACGATCCAGTCGCGGTAAACGGCGTTGCGCAGGCCGGGCGCGGGGACGTAGTAAAAATGATCCGCGCCACGCCGCAGCCGCACCCAGACGGCCTTGATGCAGTAGCCGAGGAGCAGGGCCAGTTTGCGCAAACTCGCGGAGGCGATGTCGTCGACGTCCCGCGAGAGGCGGCTATCGACGTGGAACAGCTCGATCGACTCGTCACCGTGCAACTCGTCGAGTAATTGCTGCACCATGAAACTTTGGCCGTGAAACGGCGGCGGGACATGGGCAAAGACGAGCAGTTTCATGGGGCATCGTCGGCCGGCTTGGCCAATTGCTCGTACAGTTGGTTGTACTTGGCGGCCATCTCGCTGGCAGCCCAGCCGCGGACGCTCTCGCGGATCTCAGCCGGCGACGCGGGGGTGAATTCGCCGTTGAGAATGGCGGCGATTCGGTCGCGCAGCCCGTCGATACTACCGGTCTCGTACAGCAGGCCGGTCGTGCCGTCCCGCACGATATCGACGTTGCCGCCGCTGCGGGCTGCGAGGGCGGGCAGACCCAGCGCGAGGGCTTCCATCAGCGACACGCTGCACGGCTCGTTCTCCGAGGCGACGACAACGAAATGGCCGTCGCGCAGGGCGTCGGTGACATGGTTCGTCACGCCCCGCAGCAGGACGGTTTCCTGCAGGCCGTGTTGCTCGATCGCGTCGCGCAACTCGGCGGCGAAGGCCTGCGAGTCGGCGTCGGCCTGCTCCGGTCCCCACAGGTGAAACTCGACGCGGGCCTTGAGTTCGGCGGGCAGCCTGGCCAAGGCGGCGATGGGGTGATGCCAGCATTTCCAGCGAACGAGCGTGCCCATGCCGACGAGCTTCAGCTTGGCCAACGGATCGGCGCTTGGCCAAGCGTTCGCCGTGAGCGGCTCCTCCAGAAACCGGTCGGCGCAGCCTGAGAAAATAATGCTGCAGCGGTGTGGCTCGACGGCGAGTCCGTAATGCGCCGCCATGTTGGGGTTGAGAACCACGGTGGTCATCCAGTCGCGCCGGGCGGCCCAGCGGTAAAACCATGTGCGCCGGGCGTAGCTGTGGTTGGTAAACAGCACCCGCCGTCCGAGGAATAGCCCGGCCAGCAGCGAAACGATCAGCCCACCGCGGGTGTGGGCATGGATCACGTCAAACGGCTCGTTGCGGAGCAGTTTACGCAGGCTGAAGAACGCGAGCACGCTGCTAAAAAAAATGGCGAGGTGGCTCGGCGAATCGCTGGCGATGAAGCCAGTGCGTCGGTAGTCGAGCGACGGCGCGCGGGTTTCCTTGTAATCCCGATGCACCCAGGTTGCGTGCTCGATGCCAGCAGGCGGCCCCGCCTGGTGCAGGCAGCGGATCACCGACAGGATGCCGCCGGCATCCTCGCGTTGGCCGACCAGGTGGAGGATTCTCATTCCTTCCCGGGCTGTTCCGGATGCGGCACGCGCAACCGATCCCGCAACATGTAATGGCACGTCACCAGCAGCCCGGCCTGTAGGGAGAAGGTTTTCATCGCGTACTCGCTGTCGCCGTGCAGAGCGATGAAGGCGACCACATTGGCCATCCAGAGGCACGAGACGATGCAGCTCACCCGGGAGAAATCATCCTCCACGCCGTGTTCGCGGAGATGAAAAATCACCTTGACGGCAACCACCGACCCGGCGAGGAGGAACAGCAGCATGAAGCAGGTCCCAACCAGGCCGGTGTTGACCATCAATCCGATGAATCCGTTGTAGAATCGGCCCTGGGTGATGTGCAACGTGATCGCCGTGGGATCCCATTGCAGCGAGTGGTCGCCAAAGCCGGACTGCCCGAAACCGCGCCCGACCCACAGGTAGTCCGACATCATTTTCAATCCCTCCTCGCGCAGGACGCGCCGGGTTTCCATCGTGCTTAGCCCGTCCAGCCGCGCGTCGCGATGCACCGTGATGCCGGGCAGCACCGAGAGAGCGCGCTGGGCGGCAAGCGGCATGCGCTCGGCAAAGCCGTAGGAAATCGTGAGGCCAAGGGCCAGCACCAGCGTGCCCGCCATGGCGTTGCGCATGGTAATCAGCCTCTGGGTGAACACCATGAAGCCCAGCACGAGGACGATAATCACCACCGTGTAACGATGCCCGCTCAGCAGGCCGGCCCCCACGATGACCAGGCCGGCTGGAACCAGCCAGGTTCCCTTTACGGTCAGGAAGTCGCTGAGCTTGTTCTTGATGAGCAGCAGCCAAAGGAACCCGATGCTAACGAAGGCCAGCGACTGGTAACGGTTGATGCCCATCTTCATCCTCTCCATCTCAAAGTTGCGGGCGTCGCCGGGCACCTCGAGGAAAAACAGGATGTTGAACAAGCCCGGCGCGTTGGTGAAGATCACATCCGAGATGACCCAAGTCGCCGAAAGCCCACACTGGATGATGAACAATTTCCGGATCTGGTCCTCCTTCAGCCGCACCATCATGAACAGCAGTGGAAAGATGGCGCAAGTGAGCTGCTGGAAGTAAAACCGCCCGCCCATTTGCGAGCCTCCCATCGTGCGAAAGCCGACGCCGCGCTCCATCATCGTGAACACCAGCACGGCGCAGTAACCGGCCACGCCAAGCAGCATCCATTTGTGTTCCCGGATGGAGTCCCACATCTCATCCCGATACTGCCGGAACGAAAACACCAGCACGCAACCGGTCCAGCCCAGGAGCGCCGCTGCCTCCCAGACAAATGGTCGACCTGGAAAGAAAGGCATGATCAGTGCCGTCGAGAAAGTCGCCACCGCGCAGGTGACCGACAGCGTCGCGTGGTACGGCATCAACATCAACCAAGCCAGCCCCCCGAACGCGAACGCGGCAAAGAAGGCGTCGTCCGCCAGCATGTACCCAAACACGAGCACCAGCAGCATGATGACGCTGAAAACAATGAGCTTTTGCAGGCGCAATGCGCCTTCCAACGAACCTGCGTTCACGGCGCGTGGTTATATCCGTTTTTTCGGATTGTGCAACCTTGCGGCACCGCCGATCACTCCGGGTTGATGGCCTCCATGCGCCGCTTCAGTTCCTCCCTGAAAGCGGATTTCTGCTCGACGGTTGCCTTCCGAGGCACTTGCAGTGGCTCGCCAAACACAACATCGCATCGCGTCAGCGGCCACGGCAGCTGAAAGCGATCCCAGCTGTTAAACCGGATCTTTCGCTTGGCATAGCAACCCAGCGGGATGATTGGCAGACCGGTGACTTGGGCCAGCGACAGGATGCCATCCTGAATCTCGTAGCACGGGCCACGCGGGCCGTCGGGCGTGATCGCAAGATGTAGTCCGGCCCTCATCTGCCGGGCCAATTCCAGCAGAGCCTGCCGGCCGCGTCGGCTGGTCGAACCGCGAACCGGCTCGATGTCAAACGCGCGCAATATTTCGACGAGCAACGCTCCGTCACGACTGGCGCTTACCATCGCAGCGAGCCGCCGACCGCTGACTGGCTTGATGCTGTCACGATAAACATACATCGCATACGCCAGGCGGTTGTGCCAGACACAGATGATAAACGGCTCTTGGCGGCCAATCTCCAATACGCCGTGCGGATCTGAAAATCGGATGCTCCATGAAAAGCGCAGCAACCGCAGCAGGACGTACACCGCACTCGCTGCGAGCCATTGGCCAAGCGAAATCCTGTTCGGGATGACAACCGGATCACTCAACGTGTTATCACTTCCCGCTCTTGAGCGCGGCCCGCACCAGTTCCTCCACAGCGGCCTGCGGGCCAAGCATTGCCCGGGCCGCCTCGGCGGACTTTTGCGCCTCGGCCGGCTTGGTGCCCAGAGCCTCGAGCGCGGCTACGGTGTCGACCAGGATCTTGTCGTGCAGCGTGGCCGCTTGGCCAAGCGCGGTTGCCTCGCCGGGGGCCGGCGCCAGCTTGTCCTTCAACTCGAGCACCATTCGTTCGGCGGTCTTTTTGCCGATTCCACTGATGCTGGAGAGCAGCTTCACGTTACCCGCGGCGATTGCGCCCTTGAACGCCGTCACGTCCATACCGCTCAGGACGTTCAGCGCCAACCTAGGCCCAATGCCGCTCACGCCCTGTATCAGCCGGAACAACTCTCGCTCGGCGTCCGTTGCGAAGCCGTACAGCGTCTGCGAATCCTCGCGCACGACGAGCTGTGTCTTGAGCGTCACCGCCTGGCCCGGCTCCGGCAGCTTTTCGAACGACGACAACGGGATGAGCACCTCGTATCCGATGCCGTTGACCTCGATCACCGCCTTCGTCGGCAGCGCGTCGGTGAGGGTTCCTTTCAAAAAAATAATCATGCCTGTGCCCGCCACGCGCCTCTCGAAATCGCACGGGGTGGGGAGTTTCACGGTTCAAGTTTCAAGTTACAAGTCTTGGCCTTGCGTTCCGTGCTGGCGACTCCTAGTCTGCCGCGCCTGAAATGAAGGTTTCCATTTTCGGTCTTGGCTATGTCGGCGCGGTCACCGCCGGGTGTCTCACGAGGGAGGGACACACCGTCGTGGGCGTCGATGTGCAGGCCGAGAAGGTCGCCTCACTCGCCGCCGGGGTGTCGCCCATCGTCGAGCCGGGGCTGGGCGAGATGCTCGCAGACGCGGCGAAAAACGGCCTGCTCTCCGCAACGCAAAACCACACGGACGCCGTCGCCGCGACCGACGTGTCACTCGTCTGCGTCGGCACGCCGTCGGCCGAGGGCGGCGAACTGAACCTGCAATATGTCCGGCAAGTCGTCGGGCAGATCGCCGACGCGGTGCGCGCCTCCGGCGATCCGCACGACCTCGTCCTGCGCAGCACGATGCTCCCCGGCAGCACCCAAAAAATCGCTGACGAGTTGCTCGCCGATCTGCACGAGTCCGAAAAACTGCGCCTGTTTTTTTACCCAGAATTTTTGCGCGAAGGCACCGCGGTGGCCGACTTCGAAGCCCCGTCGCTGGCCGTCGTTGGCACGCGCGACGGCTCGGCGTTCCCAACCGAGTTGGCGCCACTCTTCGGCGCGGACGCCCCGTCGGCGAACTGGCCCGGTGCCGAGATGGTCAAGTACGCCTGCAACGCGTTTCACGCAACGAAGGTGACATTTGCCAACGAGATCGGGCGCATCGGCAAAAGTCTTGGCGTCGATTCGCAGTCGGTGATGCGGTTGCTCTGCCAAGATACGCGCCTCAACTTATCGCCGTATTACCTGCGCCCCGGCAACCCGTTCGGCGGCT
>CAYWMH010000162.1:5195-5842 GCA_964459315.1 uncultured Verrucomicrobiota bacterium | reverse complement strand
TGGTACCCCGGGCGGGACTCGAACCCACAACATTCTGCTTAGAAGGCAGACGCTCTATCCAGTTGAGCTACCGGGGCGGCTTTGGATTGCAGCCAAGCGAAGAGAGTTGTCATTTGCCTCGCCAAGGTCAAGCATCGGGAAGGCGGGCGGCTATTCATCAAAAAACAGCGCGCGGGCGTACTCGGCCGGGGAGAACCGCTGCAGGTCGTCCGGTTGTTCGCCCAGACCGACGAACTTGACTGGCAAATCCAGTTCGTGCTGGATGGCCACCACCATGCCGCCCTTGGCGGTGCCGTCTAGCTTGGTGATAACCAGCCCGGTCAGCGGCACGGATTTGTTGAATTCCCGTGCCTGGCTCAGGGCGTTCATGCCGATGGAGGCGTCGATGACGAGCAGGGTCTCGTGCGGGGCGCCGGCGACCTGCTCGCCGATGACCCGGTGCAGTTTCTCCAGTTCGCGCATGAGGTTGTGCTTCGTGTGCAGCCGGCCGGCGGTATCGATGAACAAATAGTCGCTGCCTCTGCCGATCGCCGAGTTGGCCGCGTCGTGGGCAATCGAGGCGGGATCTGCACCGTAACTGCTGCTGACGACCGGGATGTCGAGCCGCTCTCCCCACAGGTTCAGTTGCTCGATTGCGGCGGCCCGAA
>CAYWMH010000162.1:0-5185 GCA_964459315.1 uncultured Verrucomicrobiota bacterium | reverse complement strand
GGCCTCCAGCCGAATCTGCAGCGATGCCTCGAGTGACTGGACGCGGTGTGCCAGTTTGGCGGCGGTAGTGGTTTTACCCGCGCCGTTGACACCGACGAGTGAGACCACGGTCAACCCCTCGCGCTTGCCCAAGCGGCCGGAGTCGCCGCCAAGACAGGCCTCGACCTCGGCTTGGGCTACCTCGAGAACGCTGCCGCCTTGGCCTCCGCTGGACTCGTACGTTTCCCGGACGGCTTCCACCACGCGTTCGGTGACCGCGAATCCCATGTCGGTGGAGAGCAGGGCGGCCTCGAGTTCCTCGATGTCGTCCTCGGTCAGTTTCGGCGAACGGGTGACGATCCGGCGGATTTCGGTCGACAGTTTGGACTGTGTTTTCTTTAGCCCGGAAAAGAATTTTTTGAACAAATCCATTGTTGAATCTCAGGATGCGGTCGCAAGCGGGAGGCGGTTTTTCATGTCGTCGAGTACGTCGCTTGGGACGCGTACCGTCCCGATCAGGGGGTGGCGACCCTGTTGCGGGCCGTGGCAATCGGAGCCACCGGTGATCAGCAAGCCAAGGCGCCTGGCCATCTCGCGGTAGCGCTTAGCTGTGCTCTTGGGGTGCCTGCTGTGCCAGCACTCGAGGCCGTCGAGCCCGGCCTCGACCATGCGGGGGATCATGGGATCGATCTTGTTGAGACCGGGATGGGCCATGACGGCCAAGCCGCCGGCGTGGTGGATCAATTGGATGGCATCCTCGAACGGGGCGTTCTTCTTCGGGACCCAGCCGGGGGCGTTCTTACGGAGATAACGGACGAACGCCTCGTCCATCGAGCTGCAAAAGCCGTGCTCGACCAGCGCCCGGGCCACGTGCGGTCTCCCGGGTGCATTGCAGTTGGCCAAGGTGAAAACCTGTTCGGCAGTCAGCGGCACGCCGATCGAGTTCAGGCGCTCGATGAGGCCGTGAACGCGGTCGGTGCGGTTTTGCTGGTAACGGGTGGTTTCGCGGATCAACTCCTCGTTGTCGGTGTCGATATGGTAGCCGAGCAGGTGCATCTCGTGCCCGTCGATGTCGGTGGACAACTCGGTGCCGGGGATGAACTCGATGCCGCGCGAGGCGCACGCCTTGGCCAAGCGCGAGCAGCCCTCGATGGTGTCGTGGTCGGTCAACGCGATGGCGGCGAGTTCCATCCGTTCCGCCTCCTCGGCGACCTGCTCGGGCGTGGAGACGCCGTCGGAGAAGCGCGTATGCAGATGCAGGTCGATGTACGGCTTGGCCAAGCGTTTCTCCCGGTGGAGGACTCAGTCGACGGAGGTGCGAGCCGGGCGCATGAGGCCGCCCTTGACCTTGTCCAGAATGCCGTTGACGAAGCGGCCGCTGTTCTCAGTGGAGAATTTCTTGGCGATGTCGATCGCCTCGTTGATGCTGACCACGGGAGGGATATCGTCACGGTGCAGCATCTCGTGAATGGCCAGGCGCAGGATGTTGCGGTCCACCTTGGCGATGCGGGCGATGTCCCAGTTGCGGGTTTGTTCCCCGATGATGGCGTCGAGTTCGGCGAGGTGCTCGAGGACGCCGCGGATGAGTGGGTCGCCGAACTGCCGGACTTCGTCGTCCTCGGGAGTGGGGGGCGACGGCTCGGGTGTCTCGCCCCAGGTGGCCGGTTGGTGATCCTCGGCGATGGCGGCGCTGGTTTGGGATTCCCAAAAACGGTCGAGTTCTTCCTCGATTGCCTCGGGAGGATTCATGTCGTGCTGGAACAGGAACTGAATGGCCCGTTCGCGGGCCAGGCGGCGAAAGCGCATCGGAGGAAGTGTGGCGCAAATCCCTATTCAGGAAAATCCAAAAATCAGCCCGAAGCTGAAATTGTTTTTAAATCGGGGCGAACCTCTTCGTAGGAGGTGCTGAATTGAAGCACATTGGGATTCGGCTCGATTCCCCACGATTTACAGGCGGCGCGGTACAGATCGGGCCACCAGTTGCGGTGTTTGGTTTTGCCCTCCTCGCGGTATTGGTGCCAGTCCACGAAGACGCGGGACCAGCATTCGTCGCCGTATTCGACCGCGGCCTTGGGGGAGTCGAATCCGGGCAGGTACCAGTCCCGGCCGATGCGGGCGTGGAGCACCTCGTCGGCCCAGTCGTAATCCTGAAACAGGCCGGACAGTAGGTTGTCCGACTGGAGTGCGACCTCCCATTCGAACCGTTTGCCGGTCTTGTGCATCAGGCCCTGCTCGATGAAATATAGCACCGCGTGGCGTTCGAGTGGTGAGATCTGGGCGTTGAGGGACAGTGACCATGTGTGGTTCACCATGACCTTGGCGGGCCAGTCGATGCCGAGGTTGATGAAGCCAACCTCGCCCATCATCGCGTGCCGGGCCTCATCCCAAAGCTGGCGGGTCATGTCGCGGTAGTAGCCCCAAGGCTTGCCTGGCGTCTCGGCGATGATGCTCGACATCATCTCCGGCACGTCGATCTCGCGGAGCCGCTTGTAAAACATCATCAACGTCTTGGCGTCCGTCGGGAACTGTTCGTCGTAGAGAAAGACTTCCGCGTTGACTCCCATGTTGTACGGGTCGGGGAAGCGCTCGTCCCGCCTCGGCGTGCCGTCGTAACGGTACGGCTTGGCCGAGTGCTGCCGCTTTATGGCGTGCTGCGTCGGTTCGGCCGTGCCATCCAGCGTGCCGGCGTTGGCCAAGCTGTGCCGCAACAGGCCAAGCCAGCCTTCGGCTGCCTCGCGCTGGGCGGCGTCCACCAACGCGTCGAGGGTCGCTTGGCCAATCGCGATCATCTCTCCAATCTCGAGCAGGGCAAATCGGATTACCCGTACGCTCGGATGGTCGGCCAGCGGGTTGGTCTCGGTTAAGTGGTGTTGCAGGCTGTCCCGGAGGGAGGGCAGGATAATATCGTAAACCCCTAGCAACAGTTCGGCGGTGGTTGGAGTGGCAAGGATCTCGTCGAACAGGATCGCAATGTGCTCATCCGGTACAGCCTCGAGCCCAAGTGGCGGTTCACGCATCTCGCCGATACGCTGACGCAGGGCGGCGACGTGCTCAGCGCAGTAATGCGAGTGCAGGCTGAACGCCATTTTTAATTCGTAAACTGGTTCGGAAGGGATTCTGTCGTTGAAAACCTGATGCAGCCGCTTGAGCGAGTAATGGTAGCGCTTTAGGCGACAAACGCATTCGTCTACGGAAAGTCCGGGGCGTTGTGCCTCATCGAAGGTGCAAATGCCGGCCAACGGTGGTGGCTTATCGGCTGTGCGCTTCGATGTCATGGGCTTGATACGCGGTAGAATCGCTGTCTGCTGCCTTCCTCCGGTGACACGACGAACTTGACAACCTTTGTGTCCGTCACGAACTCGTTTACCTCAAGTTTCTTCCAGTCGCCCGAGGCGACATTGTCGCTGGAGTGGAGGGAGTAGGAGTTACCAGGCAGGCCAAGGAATTGGATGACCACGCGGTTGCCTGCGTTGTTGCGCCTGATTTCGGTAAAAAGAATATCGCCTGGTGTTCCTCCCGTCACGAGACTGGCACGCCAGTTGGCCGGATCGCGCTCGCTGGTGTGGGCTGACACGAGTTCTAGTGATGAGCCGCCGCCGTCCGCTGCGCTTGGCCAAGGGCTCTCTGTTGAGTAGTTGACCATGTAGACAACCTGGCCATCGGGGTCTAGTAGTCGGATTTCTTCACCAGAGTTGGAAAGGCTGCCTCCGTAGGTGCCTAGTACTGGGGCGTCCGGATATTTGAGGAACACCTCCGCGGGCTCCTCGTTTGGTATGAGCAGGCCGGATTCCCACGGTGCGAGTGTCTGCTCATCAAACGTGAACTGGACGCCTGAGAGGCTTACTCCAGTAAGATTCAGTTTGAAAGCGCCGGTGTTTTTCAACTCGATAAACTCGAACACCTTTCCGTCAACCGGGTTGTACATCAGTTCTGTGATCTTTAGGGCCGCCGTTGGGGAGATGACGACGGAGGCCGTGGAGGGTGCACTCCAGATATCGTCGGTTTTAGCACGAACAGTTATCGTGGAGCTTTTTTCAACAGCAACCGGAATGCCGCCGGCATCCATGAGTGTGGCCTCGAAGTTGAAGCTAAGGTCCTTGTCGGATCGGGAGCCGCGGTGGACTTCCACTGCAAAGATATTCGCTCCATTCTTGAAGTTGGGTAGATCGATGAAGTAGGAAAAAAACTTTCGACTGTCCCGGGATGAATTACGCTTTTCGGAGTAGCTTGATGAGCGGATCGTGCCCGACTTCATGTTGCTGCGGAACAATTCCTCCCCGTTTAGGTAGACGACCGCGCCGTCATCCCGCAGCAGCTTGATTAGCAGCGCCTTATTGCTCAAGTTATCCACCTGGAAGGTTTTCCTGAAATAAATGGTGGTGTGGTATTTCGTGCTCGGATCGGGGCCGCGATCCACGGCGGTGGCTTCATCGCCATCCCCGTAGCCCAGTTCCGCCTTGCCTTTTTTCCAGTCGCTGTCGTCGTAATCGATCGTGGTCCATGGTTTTCGGTTCAGACTGGCACCGGTGTCGAGATACTTCCACTCAGCGCCCTTCGGGATAAAGGGCTCCCTCTCCATTTTACCCAGTCGAATGGCGACTGGGTTGACAGCGCCGTCTGCCATCCGCGGATCGGTGCCGTCCGTGGTGTAGTATACCTCGTCGCTTTGCGCGCTTACTCCAAGGTTGAAACCGGGCAGGGCGGCGCCTTCTGTCATGCTTAGCAGTGGCGAAGGGATCGAGTCAAACTGAGTATCCATCCATTTTAGGCGCTGGGAAATCCAGTTTTTCAGTTGCTTGATTTCAGTCTGGAAACCGGTCTTCGAGTTAACCAGGCGCCACTTCGTGAAATTGCGCTCAGCTGATTCGGCAAGGAGGTTTTCCCATTCGTCGATGATGGTGAAGATGTTTTTTTCGCTCATAACACTGCCCCGCACTTCACCCCAGCGCTGGGCGTACTGCTCCTTGAACGACTTGTTGCGAATGATGCGCGACCACCAGCCAAAGATATAACTGCTCGACCAGCCGACCGGGTTCGCTGCCCGGCCGTCATCGTCACAGCCCATGGTGCGGTCGAAATCCCAAACCGGCCCATACTCCAGGCGTTTGTTGCGATCCTTGAAAAAATAGGTACTGAGTCGCAGCCCGTCTGGGTTATAGGTGAACTCGTTGAGCATGTCGTGATCGATCCACGAAATAGGGTATAT
>CAYWMH010000161.1:5567-5845 GCA_964459315.1 uncultured Verrucomicrobiota bacterium | reverse complement strand
TCCGCCCCGTCGTGTTCGAGCACACGGCCCGGCTACAAAAATCCCCGCGCGGCGAGTACGAGTTGACCGACGCCATCGGGACCATGATCGACGCGGGCGAACCCATCGCCGGTGCAAAGATCGAGGGCCGCTGGATCGACGTCCGCGACCCCGAGGTGCTCAAGTCACTGGGTTGAACTCTGGACTTACTTAGCTCTGGACTTACTTCTTACTCAGGTCGAAACAGGCGAGTTCGCCGGGGCCGCGGAGGTAGAGGCGGTTACCGACGATGGCGGGGT
>CAYWMH010000161.1:0-5525 GCA_964459315.1 uncultured Verrucomicrobiota bacterium | reverse complement strand
GGACAGGGAGTCGACCTTGCCATCTCCGAAGGGGCGCAAACGACGTAGCGGCTTGAACTCATTCGCCGCCGCATCGAGCGACAGCAGGTCCCCGCTCTGCGTCCAGACGAGTACACGGCCGTTGCCGCCGATCACATTTGAGTGATCGAAAAACATGTCATCCTCCGCAACCCACACGGTTTTCAAATTATCCTTCAGGTCGAGGCAGTACATTTCGCCGTAGGCTGTGGCGAACACTCGATCGCCGACGATGACCGGCGAGCAGGTGTCCGGCGCGAGGCTGGCGTTGGCCTTCAGCGGCTTGTCATCGAGTAGCCCGTTTTTCAAAAAACGGTGCAGGCGAACTGCATTGTTCTCGGTGGCGAGCAATAGTTTGCCCTCGTGGATCAGCGGCGTGGTGACGTTGAAGTCCGAACCCTCGGTGGGCACGTGCTGCCAAAGCCGCTTCCCCGTGTCCGGGTCCCACCCGCCGAGGCTACCCGAGTCGTAGCCGACGATCTGCGGACGGCCACCAAGTTCACCCACGACAAAAGCTGAGTAGGCAGCCGCGTGGCCGGGTGTTTTCCAGATCAACTTCCCGGTTTTCCGATGGAGCGCGACAACCGAGGCATCGGGCTCACCGGGGTTGATTATGAGCTTGTCACCGACGATCAGCGGCGGCGAACTCGAGCCCCACGCCAGCAGCTTGCCGCCGTACTCGCGGTAATAATTCGTACGCCAAACCACCGCGCCAGTGTCGAACCGCAGGCAATGCAGATCGCCCAGTGCGCCGTGCAGATAGACCAGCCCGTCGTGAATGACCGGGGTCGCGCGGGGCGAATTGCTGTAGTCAAGTTCACGATCCGCATCGTACTCCAGCCGCCACACTTCGCTGCCGTCGGTCGCGTCAAGGCAGCGAAACAAATCGTGAGTCCCTCCGCGGCTCTTGTCGGGAATGATTACCCGCTTGGCAGTTGCCGCCGGGCCGGCAACCGCCGGGCCTGTCAGCTTGGCCGACCAGATTTTGTTTAGTTTTTCGGGTAGTTGACTCGGCAGAGTTGGCGCTTGGCCAAGCCGATCCGGCCCACGCCAGTCCAGCCAAGCCGATTGGCCAAGCGGCTTCACAAACCCCCTGGCCGACTCAAGCGCGACCAGCAATTCCTTCCGCTTGGCCAAGCCGGTGATTTCCGCCAGCACGCGCTTGGCCAAGACGTCATCGACGACGTCTGTGCGGAACAGCCGCACTCCCGGCACAGGCTTCGTTTTGGCCAAGACCCGCACCGAGCCGGCCTCCACCTTTTCGCAGCCAACGAGCAGCGGCGGGAGATACTCGGGGACAACCGCCGCCGCCACTTCGCCATCGGTCAATGCCAGCACCCCGGAGTCCACCGCCCCCGCTGCGTCGAGTCTGGCCGGCTTGGCCAGGCGTGCCAATTGCAGGGCGGCCTTGGCAGCCTGATGCGTCTCGGCCTCCTCCTCGGGGCCAAGCATGACCGCACGGCCGGCGAGATCCGCAAGCCGCTTGGCCGGGTCGCCGGTACGGACAAGGAACACGCCGAGTTGTGTCGTGCCCCCGGCACGGTCAGTGAGATCGGCAAGCGGCGTGACCGGCAGCTTAAGTCGCCTGGCGTCGAAGCGAACCATCGCATCCTTGCCGACAATGAAATCCGGCTTGGCCTTCGTGCGGCGCAGCGCGAGGTCGAGACTCTCCTCGAATGTCAGCTTGAACGGCCGGCCGAGCGCTTTGCTGAGGTGATCGGCGAGCTGGTCGTAGCGGCGTTGGCCAACGCCCTCCACGCAGGAGCAGGATAACGGCAGAGCCAACGGATCCATCACCACGACCTGCACGGGCTTTTCGGCGGCCTGGCCAAGCGCGAGCGCGAGGAATAATCCGGCGTACCGAGTCACTTTTTCTTCGGCGCAAGCACACGGATGAGGTTGGCGCGGACGTCCATCACGTACACACGGCTGGCGTCCTTGTTGACCTCGATCGGGATGTAGCAGGTTTGGGCGGCGAGTTTGCTGCCGCGATCGAATTCTGTTGTGTCCACGTAGCCGACCACGCCGAGGAATTTGCCATCGGGAGTGTAGGTCTTGATGCGGCCCACGCCGGACTCGGCGGTGTAAAGAACGTTGCCCGGGCCGATATCGATGTTCACCGGGTTGCAACACGCGGCAAAGCCCTCGATGCCGGTGCGGTCGCGCTTACCCCAGCGGCCAATCCGGTTCCCTTCGAGATCGAATCGATTGACGCGGTGCCGAGAGTTCTCGGCAATAAGCAGCTCGCCATCCATCACCTGCATGTCGATGTGGCTGCAACAGCCATACTGTTGCTCGATGATCTTTTTCGCGCCGGTGAGATCGCGGTTGAATCGATAAATGTCCTCCGTGGCACGCATGCTGTTGCCGGTGCCGACCGCGAGAAACACGTGCTTGTCGCTGACGAACAGGCCGGCCGCGAGCGACTTCGAGTCGCTGATCTTATCGATGTCCGCCATCGCAATCCGTTTGCCGTCCCGGTCGAACGAGGCGATTTTGCCATGCCCGGCAACGTACACCGTGCCGTCTTCGCAGGCGTGGATCATCTTGGGATGCGGCCCGTCGTCCGGCATCGGCCACTCGGCCTTGACGGAGCCATCCGGGCTGAGCACACGTATGCCGTAGGTGTGCTTGAACAGATCATCCACCGAGAGCGGTCCACGGTTGCCCCGGCGTTCCGGGCGGTCGCCGCCCTCACCGCCTCGGCCACCCCGATCCCGACCACGGTCGCCACCGCGTTCGCGTGTACCGTTGCGGCGATTGCGGAATTGAAGGCGAATCTCCTCCGGCAACACGCTCATGATCTTCCGGCGATCCTCGTATTCCATGTCCCGCATCGCCTCAAAAAACTGCCGCGGCTCCACCTCACGTGCGAGTTCGGCGATTTCCTCCTCGGTGCCAAATTCCAGAATCCGCTCAACTTCCGCCTGCGGTTTGCTACCGCGTTCCACCCGCCCATCGGGCCGGCGATCGCGGCCGCCACTTGTTCGTGAGGGGCGCACCTCGTCGCCGCTCAACTTGCCGTCCCGGTCCTTGTCAAGCTGGGCCAGAGCCGCCTCCGCCTGGTCGAGTTCCTGCGCCGAAAACTCGCCGTCCTCGTTTTCATCCAACGCGATGATCACCGGCAATCTCTGCAGCACCCCGCCGGGGCGGCGTTCATTACCGGAACCCCGCGAACGCCGGTCACGCCGGCTTGGCTCGTCGTCACTGCGTGGCTGCGCAAACTCCATCTTGCCCTCCCCCCACGAGATGCCAACGAGCAGGTCGTCCTCGTGAGTCATGGCGATGGTCTTGATGGTGATCGGATGCCCGCTCGCGTGTTTGCCGAATTGAATCGGCTTGATCTCAGCGTGCGTGCCCTCTGGATTGGCCTCCTCCTGCGCTTGGCCAAGCGCAACACCGAAGCCAAGCGCGGCGACCCACGCGAATCGTTTCATGGGTAGACTCACGCGAGGTCGAACAACCGGAAGGCGGTGGTGGTATGATCAAGCGCGACGACCTGCCGGTCAAGCAGCGCCACCTCGATGCCGCCGT
The DNA here is from genome assembly GCA_964459315.1 of uncultured Verrucomicrobiota bacterium. Classification (GTDB taxonomy): domain Bacteria; phylum Verrucomicrobiota; class Verrucomicrobiia; order Limisphaerales; family UBA1096; genus UBA1096. Next base: position 1,973 of record CAYWMH010000161.1, on the reverse strand, counting down.
TTTGGCAGGTGACCAACTCGGCGTCCGTGTCCACCCGATCATGTTCGGTGGTGTCGAATGCCTCCGGCTCGGCGATCACGGTGCGGAGTTTGCCGTCCCTGTCGAATAGCTTGATGCGCGGCTGGCCGCGTTCGGCGGTCACGAATTCGCCGCTGCCAGTCACCGCCACGCTCACCGGGTTGCAGCAGCCGGTGAAGCCGTCGAGGCCGCGTGTTCGTTTGCCCCAGCGTGACTGCAACTCGCCATCGGCATCATAACGCTCAACCCGGTGCCGTCCGGGATGCGCCACGACCAGCGAGTCGCCGGCCCACGTGATCGGGAAAAACGACTTCGGCACGGCAAAGCGGCCGCCCTTGCCGCCGGCCAACTGCTCAAGCACCTCGCCGCTGCTGTCGATGTGCCAAATGGCGCTGCTGCCGCCATCGGCCGCGTAGATCGATCCGTCCCCGGCAATGGCCAGGCTGGTCAACGCGGCCCCCTTGGCCAAGCGCTTGGTCTTGGCAATGGGTTTGCCATCGAGATCACACAACGACAGCCGGTCGCGAAACCCGACCACCAGCCGCCGCTTGGCCACGGCGAGGCAGCGCGGCGTGAGGCTGAACTCGATCTTGCGCAGCAACTCCCCGCTTGGCTTGAACACGGCGACTGACGAGTCGCCGGCCACATAAACCAAGCCATCGGCCACAGTCATGTCACGCGTTTGGCCAAGGCCGGTCGGCAGCCAGCCGCTTGGTTTTGGCTTGGCGGCATTGGCACTCGTGCCGGTTTGCACCGCCACGCCGATCGCGGCAATGGACTGGGCGCCGCGGCTGAAAAACTGACGCCGCGAAGGGTTGGGCTCGCAGTCGCCGGGGGAGCAACCGCAGTCGGAAGAGGGGTTTGTTTTGGGTTTAGACATAAGCTTCATTGAGTTTTCCGCGTGAGCAGGCTGAGATGGCGCCAACCGCCAATCGGTTACACCGAACCTCATGCGCGGAATGTCCCACGGTTCGCCCCGCCACGCAACAGTTGACATCGGGCCGGGTTCGTTGTGGCATCGGGGTACCGGAGAACTCGGAAACTCATGAAACAATTCAACGTCGGCGTGATTGGCTACGGGTGGGTGGCCGGCGCGCACATCGACGCCATCAACGCCACCGGAAAGGGACAGGTCACGGCGATCTGCTCCTCGCGCAAACTGGACCCGGCGGAACTCAGCGCGAAGCACAGCAGCGAGATCCAGTGCCACACCAATCTCAAGAAAATGCTCGCCGACCCGTTGATCGACGTGGTCTCAGTCTGCAGTTATCCGAACCAACACGCCCGACAGATCGTAGCCGCCGCGGAGGCGGGCAAGCATCTCATCATCGAGAAACCGGTCGTGCTCAACCTGAAGGATTTACGGACGATTCAGAAAGCGGTGGCCAAGGCCGGCGTGAAGACGTGCGTCTGTTTTGAGTGCCGCTACTCGAGCCAGTTCCTCGCCACCAAGGCGGTGATCGATCGAGGACTGCTGGGCACGATCCACTACGGCGAGGTCGACTATTACCACGGCATCGGCCCGTGGTACGGGCAGTTCCGCTGGAACACCAAGCGCAACGCCGGCGGCAGTAGCCTGCTCTCGGCCGGCTGCCACGCGCTGGACGCGCTGCTTCTCTGCATGGGCAACCCGGTGGAGAGTGTCAGCAGCTACTCCACCGGCTCGAAAAACAAGGACTTCAAAAAATACGAGTACGACACGAGCAGCGTGACGATCCTCAAGTTCAAGGACGGCCGCATCGGCAAGACGACGTCGGTGATCGACTGCCTGCAGCCGTATTATTTCCACACGCACCTCGTCGGGAGCGAGGGCAGCCTGAGGGACAACCAGTTTCACTCGAACAAGATCGGCGGGCTCAACAAGGACAAGTGGAGCGAGTTGTCGATGAAACTGGTCGACTCGGGCGACGTGAGCGATCACCCGTTCCAGACGCAGTTCGATGCGTTCTTCATCG